>NZ_JBGCCT010000038.1 GCF_041260665.1 Catenulispora sp. GP43
CGATCTGGCACAACACCAAGACCGGCGCACCCAGCAAGCGATCACTAATCGCTTACGACCACTGACCAGCCCAACGATCGGACTCAATCATCTAGGGCCGGCGCCGATCAGGCGCCGGCCAGTGAGGGTGGCAGGTCCCGCACGACCACCTTGCCGGTGGCGTTGCGCGGCAGCGCGTCGACGAACACGACATCGCGCGGCACCGCGTTGCCCGGCAGGTACCGCGCCACGACGCCGCGCACCTGCGGCGCGGACATCTCCGCCCCCGGCCGTACCACGACGTAGGCGGCGAAGCACTGCCCCTGGTCGGCGTCCGGCACCCCGACCACCGCGGCCTCCCGGATGTCCTGCACCGAGGCCAGCAGGTCCTCCACGTCGCGCGGGAACAGCTGCTCCCCGGCGCACACGATCATGTCGGCGTCGCGGCCGTGCACGAACAGCCGGCCGGAGGAGTCCAGGTGCCCGCGGTCGTTGGTCGCCATGTACCCGGCGCGGTGCTCCTTGGTGCCGCCGCTGGTGTAGCCCTCGAACAGCAGCGTGTTCCAGACGAAGATCCGGCCGGTGACGCCGCGCGGCACCACCTCGCCGCGCTCGTCGAGCACTTTGAGCCGGGAGTCCAGCGGCGGGCGGCCGGCGGTGTTGGGGGCGATGCGCAGGTCCGCGGGCTCGGCGACGGCCGCCCAGGAGACCTCGGTGGAGCCGTAAAAGTTGTACAGGACGTCGCCGAAGACGTCCATGAACGAGGTGACCACCGGCGTCGGGATCGCCGAGCCGGAGGTGGCCACGATCCGCAGGGACGAGGCGTCGTAGGAGTCGCGCAGCGCCGGCGGCAGCTCCAGGATCCGCTGCAACACCACCGGGACGCCGAACACGACCGAGCAGCGCTGCTCGTCGATCGCCTGCAGCGCGGCCTTGGGCTCGAAGCGCCGTTGCAGCACCAGGGTGTTGCGCAGCGCCATGCTGATCTGCAGCCCGGCCAGGCCCCACATGTGGAACAGCGGCGTGGCCACGAGTACCGATTCGCAGGAGCGCAGCGGTATCCGGGAGATCAGACCGGCCGCGGCGGACAGCCCCGGCGGGTTGGCGCGCTGCGCGCCCTTGGGCGCGCCGGTGGTGCCGGAGGTCAGGACGATGATGCGGCCGGGGCGCTTGGGCGGGCGGCGCTTGGCGGCACTGGCGGTGGCGATGACGTCGTCCACGGTGGCGGTGGCGACCCTGCGGTGCGCGGGCGAGTCGAAGGGGCGCCCCGAACCGGGCCCGGTGGCGTCCGGCCAGGCGATGAGGAACGGCACGCCGAGCCGGGCGGCGGCGACGTGGTCGGCGAACTCGGCGTCGGCGATCACCACGCTCGGCTCGTGCGCGCGCAGCACCTCGGCGGTGGCGCGCACGGTCAGGCCGGTGTTGACCAGGACCACGTCCGCGCCGAGTTCGGCGGCGGCCACCACCGCCTCGACGAACCAGGCGTGGTTCCGGCACAGCACGGCCACCCGGGCGCCGGGCGCGGCGCCGAGCTTCTCCAGGCCGTTGGCCAGCCGGACCGCGCGGCGCTGCACTTCGCGGTAGGTCACCGCGCGCCGCTCGTCGATCACCGCGATCCGGTGCGGCGAGCGGGCCTCGGCGGCCCGGTAGCCGCCGGCCACGGTGGCGCCCCAGCGGGCCAGGCTGAGCAACTGGCGGACATTGCGGTCGGGGCGCGCCGGGCGCAGGATCCCCGAGCGCGTCAGGATCCGAAGGACCCGCAGGTGGGTGCCTTTGGGGCCGGTGATCTCACTGGGCTCGGCGCGGTTGGCGGACATGGCGGCGGTGCCCTCCTGTCGGGGTGACGGATGGCTGTGCGTGTGGACGTGCAGTGTTCCGGTTCCGTTCAGGTGTCGCCGGCCCGGGCGGTGGCCGGCAGCGCGGACCCGTGCCGGTGGCGGCTCGGGCCCGCGGATCGTGATGAGGACGGCTCGCCGTTATCCCGGCGGCCGGACTTCATTCACGTCACGCGATCACGGTTCAGTCGGCGAGCAGCCGGTTCACGACCTTGCCGGTGGCGTTGCGCGGCAGTTCGTCCACGAAGTGCACGTCCCGGGGCACCGAGAAGCGCGCCAGGCCCGCCTTCACCAACGCCTTGACCTCCTCCTCGCTCATCGAGGCGCCGGGCAGCAGCGCGATGTAGGCGGCGAAGCGCTGGCCCCACTCGGCGTCGGGGACCCCGACCACCGCGCACTCGCGCACCCCGGGCTGGGCCGCGATGAGCTCCTCGACCTCGCGCGGGAAGACGTTCTCGCCGCCGGAGACGATCATGTCGTCGTCGCGGCCGGAGACGAACAGCAGGCCGTGGGAGTCGACGTAGCCGCGGTCGCCGGTGGCCATGTAGCCGTCGGCGGTCTCCTTGTCGGCGCCGTTGGTGTAGCCCTCGAAGAGCATGTCGTTCCAAACGAAGATGCGCCCGACCGTGCCAGTGGGCACCGGGTCGCCGGTGGCCACGTCGCGGATCACGATCTTGGAGCCCAGCGGCGGGCGGCCGGCCGTGGTCGGGGCCTGGCGCAGGTCCTTGGGGTCGGCGATGGAGGCCCAGGAGACCTCGGTGGAGCCGTAGAAGTTGTAGAGCACCGGCCCGAAGGTGTCCAGGAACCTCGTCACCGCCGCGGCCGGGATCGCCGAGCCGGACAGCGCGACGATCCGCAGCGTCGAGGTGTCGTACTTCTTGATCACGTCCTCGCCGAGGTCCAGCATCCGCTGCACCATCACCGGGACCGCGAACATCGCCGTGGGCCGCTTGGCCGCGATCGCCTTGAGCGTGGCCTCCGGGTCGAACCGGCGCTGCATGATCAGCGTGGCCCGCAGCGGCATGCTGATCTGCAGCGCGGCCAGGCCCCAGGAGTGGAACATCGGGGCCGGGACCAGGATCCGCTCGCCGGCGTGCAGCGGGATCCGGCTCAGGATCGAGGCCGCGGCGCCGATGCCCGGCGGGTTGGGGCGGCGCGCGCCCTTCGGGGCGCCGGTGGTGCCCGAGGTGAGCACGATGATGCGGCCGGGCTTGGCCGGGGGCTTGCGCTGCGTGGCGGGGGCGGCGTCGATGACGTCGTCCAGGCTCAGCGCGATCGCGGCGCCGGGCTCGGGCCAGGCGTTGATCCGCAGCACGCCGTCCGGGCAGTCGGTGAGCACCGTGTCGAACTCCGAGTCCGCGATCACCGCCTTGGGCTGCTGCTCGGTGATGACCTGGATCATCTGGCCGGCGGACAGGCCGGTGTTGAGCAGCACCGCGTCCACGCCGAGCTCGGCGCAGGCGATGAAGCAGGTCACCATGCCGGCGTGGTTGCGGCACAGCAGCGCGACCTTGTCCCCGGGGGCGACGCCGCGCGCCTGCAGGCCGTTGGCCAGGCGGGTGGCCCGGGTGGTGAGCTGCTTGTAGGTCAGCACGACCCGCTCGTCGATCACGGCCTCGGCGTTCGGGGTGCGCTTGGCGGCGGCGCGGAAGCCGCCGGCGATCGTCGCGCCCCAGGAGGCCAGCGCGCGCAGTTGCCCGACGCTGCGGTGCGGGGGGCCGGGACGGATCACGCCGGCCCGTACCAGGGTCGCGGCCACCGCCAGGTGGGAGCCGCCGCCGTCGATGGTCGCGCCTGCCGGGCCGGGCATGGTCGGTACCTGCTTTCGTCCGTGCTTTCGTCCGTGGATGCGGGGTGCCGCGGGTGCTGCTCGCTGAAAGTTACCCTCCGGTAAATTGGAGCCCGCGTCAATACCCGGCCCGTGGTCGGGCGACCTTGAGGCCATACGGGTGAATGTCATGGGATTGAGAATGTACGCAAGCGCGCCACGCGCCTAGAAAGGAGTCATGCGACCGGCTTCCTCCCGTCCTCGAACCCTGCGACACCTCGCGGCCCGTTTCCTGGCCGCCGCCCTGCTCGCCGGGCCTACCGCCCTGATCGCCGCCCCGGCGCACGCGGACGAGGCTCCGGCCTTCTCCTCCGGTATCAACGACTTCGGATGCAGACCGAGCGCCGAGCATCCCCGGCCCCTGGTTCTGCTGCACGGGACCTTCGTCAACCCCGCCGAACAATGGCCGATCGGCGGTCCTTACTTCGCCAACCTCGGCTACTGCGTGTTCGAGCTCGACTACGGCCAGTACGACGGAATCCCGCTCGTGCACGGAATCGCGCCGATCGAACAGTCCGGCCGACAACTGTCGGCGTATGTGGACCGGGTCCTGGCCGCGACCGGCGCGAGCCAGGTGGACATCGTCGGGCACTCCCAGGGCGGCGGGGCGCTGCCGCGGTACTACCTGAAGTTCCTCGGGGGCGCGCCGAAGGTGCACACGCTGGTCGGGATCGCGCCGACCAACCACGGCGGGACCGCGTCGGGGCTGTTCACCGTCGCGCAGCAGATCCCCGGGGCGACGTCCGTGATCGGGACGGCGTGTCCGGCGTGCGTGGAGCAGTTCGTGGAGTCTGCGTTCAACCGGCGGCTCGACACCGGCGGGGACACAGTGCCCGGTGTTCAGTACACGACGATCGTGACGCGGAACGACGAGCTGGTGACGCCGTACACGAACCAGTTCCTGAGCGGCCCGGACGTGCACAACATCGTGGTGCAGGACCTGTGCCCGCTGGACATCTCGGACCACATCCTGGTCGGGACGGTCGACGGAGTCGCGTTCCACGAGGCGGCGAACGCGCTGGACCCGGCGGACGCGACGCCGACGACCTGCGCGGATCTGCTGACCGGTCCGGTGGGGCTCTGATTTAGGGTGCACCGCATGCCTATGGCCGACGTGTGGGTGGTCGCGGGGGCACCCGGCGTCGGGAAGTCGACGGTGGCCGGGCTGCTCGCCGCGCGGTTGGCGCCGGTCCCGGCCGTCCTGGACAAGGACACCATGTACCGCGGCTTCGCCTCGGAGGTGCTGGCGGCGGCCAGGCGCCCTTTCGGCGAGCGCGAGGGCGCCTGGTACGACGAGCACGTGAAGGTCCACGAATACGGCGGGATGACCGCGACCGCGCGGGAGATCCGGTCTGCCGGCTGCCCGGTGATGCTCGTGGCGCCGTTCACCTCGCAGATCCGGGACCCCGCGCGCTGGTCGCAGTGGTACGCCGAGCTCGGCGGCGGAACGGTGCGCCTGGTCTGGGTCCGCTGCGACGTCAACGCGTTGCGGTCCCGGATCTCGGCGCGCGGCCGGGCTGAGGACGCTGCGAAACTCGCGGACTTCGACGCCTGGGCCGCCGCCATCCGCCCCGACACTCCCCCGCCGGTGCCGCATCACGAGCTCGACACCTCCTTCCCCGGCCACGACCGCCTGCTCCCGAAGGTTTCGGCGCTCGCCGAAGTGTTCGCCGCGTAGGGTTCGGTGTATGAGCCTGCTGACCCCCGAAGACCAGTACCGCCGCGCCGAGACCTTGGCCGGTCTGCACGCCGGACCGGACGTGTTCGTGATCGCCAACGCCTGGGACGCCGGGACCGCGAAGATCCTCACCGCCCTGGGCTTCAAGGCCCTGGCCACCACCAGCGCCGGCATCGCGCACAGCCTGGGCCTGGCCGACGGCGCCATCACCCGCGAGGCGAGCCTGGCCAACGCCGCCACCCTGGTCGGCGCCACCGGCCTGCCGGTCGCCGGGGACCTGGAGAACGGCTTCGGCACCACCCCGGAGCAGATCGCCGGGACCATCGGCCTGGCCGCCGAGGCCGGCCTGGTCGGCGGCTCCATCGAGGACGCCGTGGACGACGCGGTCATCCCGCTGCCGCAGGCCCTGGACCGCCTGGCCGCGGCGATCGAGGCGGCCCGCGCACTGCCCTTCCCCTTCGCGGTGACGGCGCGCGCCGAGAACTTCCTCTACGGCCACGACGACCTGAAGGACACCGTCGCGCGCCTGCAGGCCTTCGAGGCCGCCGGCGCCGACGTGCTGTTCGCCCCGGGCCTGACCACCGAGGAGCAGATCCGCACGGTCGTCTCCGAGGTCGGCAAGCCGGTCAACGTCCTGGCCGGCGGCGCGCGCCTGACCGCGACCGTCGAGCAGCTCGGCGAGTGGGGCGTGCGCCGCATCAGCCTCGGCTCGAACCTCGCGCGCGCCGCGATGAGCGCGGCCGTCGGCGCGGCGCGGGAGATCGCCGAGCACGGGACGTTCGAGTTCGGCAAGAGCGGGGTGCTGCCGCACGCCGACATCGAGAAGTACTTCGGCTGAGCCGGGCTGACAGGATGTCGGGCATGCAGACCGACCCGATCGTCATCACCGCCCACGGCCTGACACTCCGGGAGTGGACCGAGGATGACGTGCCCGCGATGCCCGAGCTCTTCGACGATCCCGAGGTGGCGTACCGGACGCCCCTGGAGTCGCCGTTCGACGAAGCCGCCGCGCTGCGCTACCTGCGCGGCGTGCAGACGGCGCGCAAGGAGAACAGGCGTCTGCATCTGGCGATCACCCTCGACGGGCAGAAGGCACTCGGCGAGGTCCTGCTCGGCTTCACCAGCGGCAGCATCGGGTACGCCGTCGGCACGGCCCACCGGGGACAGCGGCTGGCGACCCGCTCCCTGCAAGCCCTGACCGAGTACGCGCACACCAGCCTCGGCCTGCCGGTGGTGCTCCTGGAGATCGAGGCCGACAACGACGCCAGCGCCGCCGTCGCGCGGGCGGCCGGCTTCGAGCCCTGCGACGCCGAACCCGACACGGTCACCGACAAGGGCCGGACCTACGAGCTGTTCAAGTGGGAGCACCGCCGCGGCCCTGAAGCGGCCGTCGCTCCGTAGTGCTGTGACGTAGTGCTGTGACCGACAAGACCCACCGGGTCTGCGGTTGACCTCGCGGCGGGGGTGTGGGGTTCCCCGAGATGATCACGAGGAAGCCGTTCCGCGCGACCAGGGTGCGCAGCGCCGAGCGGACCGCTGCCGCCCGGTCGTCGGCACCCCGGAAGCAGACACCGCCATCACGCGCCGGCCGGGGTGCGCGGGTCGAGCGCGACTCCGGTCTGGCTCTCGGAGACCTCCCAGAGTTTCGCCACCGCCCGGTCCATCCCGATCCTGCGCAGGATCGGCTTGCGGATCGGAGCCCCGTTGCTGACGAACATCGGGCCGTAGAACTCGCCGCCCTTGGCCGTCGGGTCGGTGGCCGCGCGCAGCTGGGACAGCGCTCCCTTGTCCGGGGACATGCCGGTGCGCTGGGCCAGGGCATGGAAGAAGCGCTGCGAGGCGCCGCCGCCGGAGCCCTGCACGCTGACCGCCTGCAGGTCGGTGTCGGACAGGCCCGGGTGCGCGATCAGGCTGGCGGTGCGCGCGCCGGCCCGCTCCAGGTCACGCTGGAGTCCCAGCCCGAAGTGGAAGTTGGCCAGCTTCGCCTGGCCATAAGCGCGCCAGGGCCCGTAGCGGCCGTGCAGGTGCGGGTTGGCGACGTCCACCGGGCGCCCCTGGTGGTGGGCCGTGCTGGTCACGGTCACGACGCGGGAGCCGGGTGTGCGCAGCAGCGCGGGCAGCAGGAGCGCGGTCAGCGTCCAGTGGCCCAGGTGGTCCACGGCGAACTGCATCTCGAAGCCGTCGACGGTGCGCGTCTCGGCGATCGCCATCACGCCCGCGTTGTTGATCAGCAGGTCGAGGCGGTCGTGCGCGTCCAGGATCCGCGCGGCGGCCTCCTTCACGGACGCCTGCGAGGACAGGTCGAGCACGACCGGCTCCAGGGCGGCGTCCGGGACGGCCGCCCGGATCTGCTCGACCGCGGCGGCGGCTTTGGCCTGGTTGCGCATGGCCATCACGACATGGGCGCCCTTCGCCGCCAGGTTCTTGGCGGTCACGAGTCCGAGCCCGCCGTTGGCGCCGGTGACGACGGCCGTGCGGCCGTGCTGGTCGGGGATGTCTGTGGCGGTCCAGCTCATCGCGCACCTCCGACTGAATGTTCATTCAGTCTAGACAGGCCGGCGGGCAACGGGCAGATCGGCGCCCGGGCTCAGGAGGCGCCGCACGCGACCCGCAGGCCGCCGATGTCGGCGTTGAGTCGGCTGATCTGGCCGGGCTGGACAGGCTCGTCGTCCATCAACGGCCCCACGATGCTCACGAAGTCCCCGGACAGGACATTGTCTTGTGACTTCGGCGGGTCGTCGGCGTAGAGCACGATGCCCGACATCGCCTTGTAGCCGTTGTCCGCGGCTATGTAGCGAGCCCCCGGTGTCGTGGCCGCCGCCCAGGCTTTGTCGAAGGTGTTGATGGCGTCGAAGGATTCGTCACAGCCGAGGGGCCGGACCGATGGCACGGAGGACGGCGGGGCGGGCGGCGGCTGCGTCGTCGGCGCCTGCGTCGTCGACGACGGCGACGTCAGCGACGGCGACGGCGACGTGCTGGGCCGCTCGGTCGTGAACGGCGGCGGCGAGTAGGGCGGCGAGTAGGTGGTCGGGCTGACGGGCACCGTCGTCGTGGGCGCCGACGTATGCGGCGCCGGTCCCGCCTGCGAGATGGAGTCATTCGGCGCCAACCACGCGACCAGGGCGAGGACCACCCCGGCGATGCCGGCGACGGCTCCGATCGCCTCCCAGTTCCGCGCCTGACCCATCAAGCCCCCCCGGTTCTAAGATCGCAGGACTCTCACATCAGTATCAGCCACATCACTATCAGCCGCGCTGGATCCGGTCCAGGCCGTCGAGGATGACATCGAGCGCGAACTCGAACTCGGCGTCGTCGTCGCAGGGCCCGAGGGCGCCCGCGTGGGTGACCGCGAGGGCCAGCTCCGCGACGTACGGAAAAGCGGCGGCGAGTTCGGCGGCGATGCCGGCGGCCCCCTCGGGGCCGACGTCCGCGCCCGAGTCGTCGAAAAGGGTCTGGGTGAACCCGAGCAGCCGGCTGCCGAGGATGTGCAAGGCGTGGTGGGCCTGCGCGACGGTGAAGCCCGCCTCACGCAGGACGCGGAGCACCGTGTCGATGTAGCGCAGCCCCGCCGGCCCCGGCGCGGCTCGCGTCGCGATGGGATGCGGCGCCCAGGAGTGGGTCAGGACGACGCCGCGCGCGGCGAGTGCCATCTGACGCAGCGACGCCTTCCAGCCGGCCCCTGCGGTGTCCGTCGGGATCTCGGCGATCACCGCGTCGACCATGCCGTCGAGCAGGTCCTCCTTGTTCCGGACATGGGTGTAGAGCGACATCGCCTCCACGCCCAGCTCCTGGGCGAGCTTGCGCATGCTGATCGACTCGATGCCGTCCCGGTCCGCCAGCGCGATACCGGCGGCCACGACCCGTTGCCTGGTCAGCTGAACGCGACGTTCGGCACCTGACACCATGGCCCTCCTCCTTGCGCCCTTACAGTGTAAGGGCTACCCTTACGGCGTAAGGACGAGAGTGAGCGTACCAGGTCGTCGGATCACGAACAGCGGGAGGACCAGCGCATGACGACCGCACCAGACACCATGAAAGCCGTCGTCCAACACGGATACGGACCGCCCGAACGCGTCCTCCGGCTCGACGAGACCGCCCGGCCCACGCCCGGCGACGACGACGTCCTGATCCGCGTCCGGGCCACGAGCGTCAACACCCCGGACTCGGCCACGGTCGCCGGAGAGCCCTACATCCTCCGCCTACAAGCCGGGGCCCGACGGCCGAAGCAACCGGTCCGGGGCAGCGACGTCGCCGGCACCGTGGAGGCCGTGGGCTCGGCGGTCACCGATCTCCAGCCGGGCGACGAGGTGTTCGGGTCCCTGTGGGGCACCAAGGACTCGAACGCCGGCACCTTCGCGCAGTACACCGTCGCCCCCGGGTCCCAGCTCGCGAAGAAACCGGCCGGGCTCGGCTTCGACGAGGCCGCGGCGTCGGTCATGGCGGGACTGACCGCGCTGCTCGCGATGCGCGACGCGGGCCGGGTACAGCCCGGCGCGCACGTTCTGATCAACGGAGCCTCCGGCGGCGTCGGGACGATGGCGGTCCAGATCGCCAAGTCGCTCGGCGCCGAGGTGACGGGAGTGTGCAGCGCCCGCAACGCCGAGTTGGTCCGGTCGCTCGGCGCGGACCACGTGATCGACTACGCGGAGCAGGACTTCACCAAGAGCCAGACGCGGTACGCCGTCATCCTGGACAACGTGATGAACCACCGGCCGAAGGCCGTCGCCCGGCTGCTGACCCCCGAGGGGGTGTTCATCCCGAACAGCCTCGGGATCAACGGAGGGCTGCTGGCGGCCCTGCCGAGGATGGCGCGCGCCGCGCTGATGGGCAAAGGCTCCACCACGGTCAAGTTCGTCATGCTCGCCGTGAACCGCGAGGACCTGACCGCGCTCGCCGATCTCCTGGAGACCGGCGAGGTCCGAACTGTCATCGAGCGGACCTATCCGTTCGACGAGACCGCCACCGCCGTGGCACACGTGTTGGGACACCACGCCATCGGCAAGGTCGCCATCACCGTGTAGGCCTCGGCATGACCGTCTAGGGCCTCGGCCCGGTGTTCCCAGATGTACGCCTAGAACAGCGTCGGCGTGTCGTAGACCAGCGGCCGCCGACGCTCCACCGTCCGCACCCCGGCCGGACCGGGATCGGAGCCGTCCACATCCGCCACCGGCACCGGCACCGGCACCGTGTGCCGTCCGGCCAGCAGCCGCGTGTCGAGCAGCAGCGGCGCGCCGCCGCCCTCAGCCGCCAGGAACAGGTGCTTGCCGATCACCGACCGCACCTCGCCGGCCAGGCTGCCGCTGTCGTCCAGGGCCTGGACCTCGCGGTAGGTCGCCGGGGCGCCGTCGCCGAGCCCGAAGAAGGCGGTGTTGTCGACCAGCGGACCGTCGGGGAAGGCGTCGAGGCTGTGGTCGGCCAGCATCCGCAGCGCCTTGCTCCGGCCTTCGGTGAGCGCCGAGCGCAGCCCGTCCGTCTCCGGCAGGCCCCACCACGCCTCGACCTTGGCCCGCGAGCGGTACCGCTCCTTGGCCAGGCCGGAAGCCGAGACCGTGAGTTCGGCGCGGCGGGCGGCCGGAAGCGTGCCGGTGGCGATCACCGTGTAGCCGATCGCGCCCTGCTCCAGCAGCCGGGCCACGCCGCGCTGCACGCCGGTGATCCCGACCTTCAGCATGCCGGGCGCGAACCACGCCAGATACAGCTGGTAGGAGCGGCCGTCGTCGGTGATCCGGTCCCGGGCGACGGCCAGGCCGTGGTCGCGGTTCTGGCAGGCCGGGCACTGCGCCAGCGTGGCCGCGCCGTCGATGTCGGCGTCGTCGGCACACGGGGTACGGCCTTTCCCGGGCGCGGTCCAGCCGATGCAGCGGCGGCGCCCGGACCAGGTCAGGGCCAGGCGCGTGCCCGGACTCAGCGCTTTGAGACGCAAGTCGCCGCCCTCGACCGAGGTCAGCGCGGGCTTCTCCTCGAACCAGCTCAGACCGGTACAGAGGCGGTCAGGCGCCGGCGAGGGTGCGGGGACTGAGACAGGGTTCGGATTCGCGGGCACGTCTTCCATTGTGGGCGACGATAGACCACCGCACCGACAGTCGTTCTCGACGGCCCCGCCGACTACTCGTGCGAAGTCTCCGCCCGCGGTACCCGCAGCCCCTCCAGCAGCACATCGGCCATCAGCGCCGGGTTCCCGCCGGCCACGATCGCCTGCCCCATCCCGCACATCAGGGCGTCGAAGTCCTCCAGACCCAGATCGCCGCGCACCACGCCGGCCTCCTGGGCCCGCTTCACCATCGCCAGCTTCCGCTCGTGCAGGTCCTGGCGGTAGTACACGCACTCGTCGAGCTGGTTGTCGGCCAGCACCTGCATCTGGAACGACTCGCGCAGCCCGATGTCCTCGCCCATCACCTGCGCGATGTCCTGGATGAAGCGGCGCAGCGCGCTGGCCGGGTCGCAGTGCTGCATGGTCTGCTCAGCCCGGTTGATCGTCGTCTCCACGCGGTGCTGGACCAGCTCGACGGTCAGCGCCTCCTTGGTCGGGAAGTGCCGGTAGACGGTGCCGACGCCGAGCCCGGCGCGGTGGGCCACCTCGTCCATCTGCAGCGACATGCCGTCGACGCGGAACAGGTCGTCGGCGGCGGCGACGATCGCCTCCCGGTTGCGCCGGGCGTCGGCGCGCAGGGGACGGCTCGTGGGCGGTGTCTGCGACAGGACCATGGTTGAACGGTACACCTCCCCTTAATTAACCGGAAGCTGACCTCCGTTTCCACTTGACAACCGGAGGGACGGTTCCGCTACTGTCTCAGCTGTTAACCGGAACCGTAATTCACCTTCCGTTTTTAGGGGATGTCTCCATGTCAGCAGCTGCAGCGAACGCAGCCACGGCCCCGCTGAGCGGCCGCGCGATCAACCGCGGAGCGGCTCTGGGGCTGCTCGCGGTCACGCAGTTCGTCTTGATCCTGGACGCCGGCATCGTCGGCGTCGCGCTGCCGTCCCTGGTCAAGGGTCTCGGCTTCGCACAGGCCGACTTGTCCTGGGTCACCAACGCCTACACCCTGATGTTCGGCGGGTTCCTGCTCCTGGGCGGGCGGCTGGCCGACTACCTGGGCCGCCGCCGGATGTTCATGGGCGGCCTGATCCTGTTCTCGGTGGCCTCGCTGGCCGGCTCGGTGTCCCCGGACCCCGGCTTCCTGATCGGCGCCCGCGCCGTCCAGGGCTTCGCCGCCGCGGTGGTCTCCCCCGCCGCGCTGTCCCTGCTGCTGATCTCCTTCCCGGACAACACCGACGAGGAGAAGGCCGAGCGCAACAAGGCGCTGGGCGTGTGGGGCGCGGTGGCCGGGGCCGGCGGCGCCGTCGGCCTGATCCTGGGCGGCATGCTCACCGACTGGTTCGGCTGGCAGGCCTGCTTCTGGGTCAACGTCCCGATCGGTGTGATCGCCGCGCTGCTCGCGCCGCGCATCCTGCCGGTGGGCTCGCCCAGCGGGCAGCGCTCCGGGTTCGACCTGGCCGGCGCGTTCACCGTCACCGCGGGCCTGGCCGGGATCGTGTTCGTGCTCGTCAACGCCCAGAAGGTGGGCTGGACCTCGCCGGAGACGCTGGGCCTGGGCGCGGTCGGCGTGCTCCTGCTGGTCGCCTTCGTGGTCATCGAGCAGCGGACCAAGCAGCCGCTGGTGCCGCTGTCGATCTTCCGGCGGCCGGTGCTGCGCGGGGCCAACGTGGCCTCGATGCTGCAGGTCATGGGCCTGATGCCGGCGTTCTTCTTCATGACCCTGTACACCCAGCAGGTCCTGGGCTACTCGCCGCTGAAGTCGGGCCTGTCGCTGGTGCCGATCGCGGTGGCGATCATGGTGGCCGCCACGGCCGCCGGACAGCTGGTGGCCAAGGTCGGGATCAAGGCCACCACGGTGGCGGGCATGGTCGTGATGGCCGCCGGCCTGCTGTGGGTCAGCGGGATGCCGGCGAACGGCAGCTACGTCACCGACCTGCTGCTGCCGCAGATCGTGATCGGCCTGGGCGGCGGCATGGCCTGGGTGGCCCTGACCGTGGCCGGCACCGCCGGCGCCTCCGAGGAGGAGTCGGGCCTGGCCTCGGGCCTGCTGAACACCGCCCAGCAGGTCGGCGGCGCGCTCGGCCTGGCGATCCTGGCCGCGGTGGCCTCGGCCCGCACCTCGCACCTGTTCGGCACCGGCGACAACCCGGCGCAGGCGCTGTCCGGCGGCTTCGGCACGGCGCTGCTGGTCGGCGCGGGCCTGGGCGTGCTGGCCGCGCTCGCGACGCTGTTCCTGCTGCCCGGCAAGAACGCGATGCCGGCGGTCGACGAGCACGCGATCGAGCTCGCCGAGGAGACCGACCACGTCGCCATCCTGCCGGTGCACGCCGACGCGTGAACCTGGGGCGGTAGCCCGCGGCACGCACGCCGAAGCCCGGCGTCAGGGAGGACCTGGCGCCGGGCTTCGGCGTGTGCTCAGGACAGGCAGCGCCGGGCCACTGCGGGTAGCGTCGCAGCATGTTCGAAAACACGAAGGCCTTCAGCGGCTTCTCCGTGAACGACATCCCCGCCGCCAAGAAGTTCTACGGCGAGACTCTGGGCATCCCGGTCACCGAGGCCGGCGGCATGCTCCGCCTGCACGTCGGCGGCGACACCGAGATCATGATCTATCCCAAGGGCGCGGCCCACACGCCGGCCAGCTTCACCATCCTGAACTTCCCCGTCGACGATATCGAGGCCGCGGTGAAGAGCCTGGGCGACCGCGGCGTGGAGTTCGAGCGGCTGCCCGGCGTCGACGAGGACGGGATCAGCCGGCTCGGCGGCCCGTTGATCGCCTGGTTCAAGGACCCGGCAGGGAACTGGCTGGCGGTGCTCCAAGAGTAAGGACACGACGATGTCCGGTCACATCGGCGGCACATACCCCAACTTCTCGGGACGGGTCGTCACCGAGGCCGACCCCGACCCCGACTACGACAGCGTCCGCATGGTCTGGAACGGGGCGATCGACCACCGGCCCGCCGCCGTCGCGCAGTGTCAGAACGCGCAGGACGTGGCCGCGGCGCTGATCGCGGCCCGCATCCGCGGCCTGGACGTCTCGGTGCGCGGCGGCGGACACAACTTCGCCGGCAACGCCGTCTGGCCCGACGCGCTGACCGTCGATCTGCGGGCGATGTCCGCGGTGCGGGTCGACCCCGTCACACGAACGGCGTACTGCCAGGGCGGCGCCCTGCTGTCCGACCTGGACACCGCCACCCAGAACCTCGGCCTGGCGGTGCCGGCCGGGACGGTCAGCCACACCGGCGTCGGCGGGCTGACCCTCGGCGGCGGATTCGGTTGGCTGACCCGGGAGCACGGTCTGAGCATCGACAACCTGCGCTCGGCCGAGGTCGTGCTGGCCGACGGCCGGATCGTCGAGGCCTGCGCGGACTCCCATCCGGACCTGTACTGGGCGATCCGGGGCGGCGGCGGGAACTTCGGCGTGGTCACCGAGTTCCGGTTCGACCTGCACCCGGTCGGGCCGATCGTGCAGGTGGGGCTGCTGTTCTGGCCGCTCTCGCAGGGGACCGAGGCGCTGCGCACGATGCGCGAAACGCTGGAGAGCCTGCCGGCGGGCTTCGCGGCGATGCTGGGGATCGGGATGAACGCACCGCCGGCGCCGTTCGTCCCCGAGCGGTTCCACCTGGCGCCCGGACACGCGCTGATCATCGTCGGCTTCGGGGCCCCGGACGTCCACGAGAAGGTCGTCGCCGGGGTCCGGGAACAGCTGCCGCCGTTGTTCGACCTGGTCACGCCGATGCCCTACACCGCGTTGCAATCGCTGCTCGACGACGCCGCGCCGCCCGGGATCCTCGCCTATGAACGGGCGCTGTACCTCGACGCACTTACCGACGACGCGATCGAGGTGATGAAGGAGTTCTCCGGAAGGAAGAGCTCTCCCATGTCCTTCGCCCCGGTCTTCACTCTCGACGGCGCCTATACAGCGGTCGACGATGACGCCACCGCCTTCAGCGGGCTGCGGCGTCCCACCTATGCGGTGAACTTCGCCTGTATCGCGCCGGCGCCGGAGCTGCTGGCCGCGGACATCGAGTGGGTCAAGGAGTACTGGCAGGCGCTGCTTCCGTTCTCCCGGGGCGCCGGCAGTTACGTGAACTTCATGGTCGAGCCGGACCAGGAGCGGGTCGTCGCCGCGTACGGAGCCGACAAGTACCGGCGGCTGGCGGCGATCAAGAGGGAGTACGACCCGGAGAACCTGTTCCGGCACAACGCCAACATCAAGCCGGCAGCCTGATCGTCATATAGGTATATAGGTCGACCCACGCTTCCGGCACGCGGACGGCCCCCCGAGGCCCTCCGCGCGCCGTCGCGCTTATCAATGATCGACTACTTGCCGCCCGGAATCGCGAACCACCCCGCCACGGACGCGGCGAACATCATGTCCCCGCCGACCTTCAGCTTGCCCTTCAAGAACAGTTCGACGCCGCCGGCACCGCCGGTGACCAGGCGCAGGAACGGCACGCCGTCCGCGGTGATGGTGGCGCGCGGGTGCTCGGTGAGCTCCTTGGACGTCGTGCACACGCCGTCCTTGATGGACGCCTGGTAGGTGTCCTTCGCGCCGTCCGGGCCGCCGGTGATGACGAAGTGCACCGCGACGGTCTGGCCCTTGGCCTTGTCGGCGCGGAAGTGGTCGCCCATGCGGCGGAAGATCTCGTCGAGCACCTGGCCGCGCAGCGCGCCGTCGGACAGCACCTCGCGCAGCTCGGCGTCGGAGAGCTGGCCGACCATGCCGGCCAGCTGGTTCGGATCGGCGCCGGCCAGTTCGACGGGCAGGCCGGAGGGCTGGGTGTCGGTAGAGGCATGGGCATCGGTCATGGCGGGTGGGTTCCCCTCTGGATCGTTACATCATTCTACGGTACGTTCAGTTGCGTCACAGTGTTCTCCGGCAGCGCGGCGTCCGCAAGGGGGCAACGGCAATGAGCTTCAACCTGGAGGCGCTCGGCGTCTGGACCGAGCCGAAGCACTTCACCGTCGGGCAGGAGCGGGTCGCCGCCTATGCCGCGGCGACCAACGACCCGATCCCCGAGCACCGCTCCGGCGAGCTGGCCCCGCCGGTGTTCGCGGTGGTCCCGGCCTTCGAGTCCAGCGCCGAGGCGGTCCTGGCGGTGGCCCCGCCGGAACTGCTGATGATGCTGGTCCACGGCGAGCAGGACTTCTTCTACCACCGGCCGATCACCCCGGGCCTGGAGCTGGTGACCCGCTCGGCGCCGCTGGGCGTGCGCCAGACCTCGGCCGGCGTCGTGGTCGCGGTGAAGTCCGAGACCCGCACCGCCGCCGGCGACCTGGTCAACGAGCAGTGGATGTCCACCTTCTTCCGCGGGGCGCAGGGCGAAGCCGGCGGCGGCGAGCACGCCCCGGGCCACACCCTGGCCGAGGAGATCCGCGCCGCCGAACCCGCCGGCGAGGCCAAGCAACACGTCGACGCCGACCAGACGGCGCGCTACGCCGAACCGTCCGGCGACCACAACCCGATCCACCTGGACCCGGACTTCGCCCAGGCCGTGGGCCTGCCCGGCATCATCAACCACGGCCTGTGCACGATGGCGTTCGCCTCGCACGCGGTCCTCGGCGTCACCGAAAACGACCCTCGCAACCTGGAGCGGCTGGCTGTACGTTTCGCCAAGCCGGTCCTGCCGGGGCAGGACATCAGCACCCGGGTATGGACGGCCGGCGGGCCCGGCGGCTTCGCCTTCGAGACGTCCTCGGACAGCGACGTGGTCGTGATCAAGGACGGCCTCGCGGTGTTCCGCCAGTCGTAGTCGCACCCATCACCATCATTACCACCCTCACCAAAGCCAAGGAGCGTACATGGGAGTCCTGGACGGCAAGGTCGCGATCGTCACCGGATCGGCGCGCGGCATCGGCCGGGCCACCGCCGACCTGCTGGCCTCGCAGGGCGCCGGCGTCCTGATCAACGACCTCGACGGCGACGCGGCCGCCGAGACCGCGGCCGAGATCGCCAAGGCCCACGGCACCGACACCGCGGTCTTCGCCGGCGACCTGACCGCCGAAGGCGTCCCGGAAGCCCTGGTGGCCAAGGCCGCGGACAGCTTCGGCAAGATCGACATCCTGGTCAACAACGCCGGCTACACCCTCGACAAGCCGATCCACCTGATGACCGACGACTGGTTCCAGCGCATGCTGGACATCCACACCGTCGTCCCCTTCCGCACCATCCGAGCAGCGGCCCCCTACTTCCGCGACCCCGCGAAGAAGGAACGCGAGCAGGGCATCGAGGTCTTCCGCAAGATCGTGAACATCAGCTCGGTATCCGGCACCATGGGCAACGCCGGCCAGGCGAACTACAGCTCCGGCAAATCAGCGGTCGTCGGCCTGACCAAGACCCTGGCCAAGGAATGGGGCCAGTTCAAGGTCAACGTCAACGCGGTGGCCTTCGGCCACATCGAGACCCGCCTCACCGCCGCCAAGAGCGACGACAACACAATGGAGATCGGCGGCGAGACCGTCCAGCTGGGCATCCCCGAGGCCATGGTCGGCGCGACCAGCTTCCTGATCCCGCTGGGGCGTCCGGGGACCCCGGAGGAGGCGGCGGGCGGGGTGTTCTACCTGTGCTCGCCGTGGTCGAACTACGTTTCGGGGCAGGTGCTGAACGTCACCGGTGGGCAGTGGATCGGGATGATGTCGTGAGGGGCTGCTGAGGTTTCGGGTTGGGGCCGCCTTCGGGCGGCCCTTTTCGCCATTCGTGCCGCGGTGGTCGCCCTCCCGTCCGTCAGTATTCAGCGAAGCAGCCCGACGACGGCTCGGTGAGCACGGCCGCGGTCTCCAGCAGGGTCCTGCGTCGCCGGCCTGGTCGTCCCGCGCATCGTCGCACACGGTGGGGATCTTGGGACGGCGCTGTGCCGGACCCATCCGGCCCAATGATCGTTAGTGGGCAACCCTGCGGACCCATAACGTCATGGAGTCCAAAGCGTCTCAACAGCCGAAATCCCCCAAGGGCAAGGAGATGGTAAGCAATGCCCTCACGCTGTGCTCGCACTCTGATGACCACCAGTGCCGGCGTCCTAGCCGGCGGCACGGCGATGGTGGCCACCGCGCTGCCCGTGCAGGCTTCGTCCTCGTCCGCCGCGCACATCGTCGTCCGGCCCGGCGAGTCGATCCAGCACGCCGTCGACGGAGCACACGCCGGCGATACGATCAGGCTGCTGCCCGGCGTCTACCGGGGCGGCATCCTGGTCCGCGTATCGGGCCTGACCATCCGGGGCGCCGGTGCGGCGACCGTGATCGCTCCGGCCGCCACGTCGGCTACCGCCACCGGATCCGCTCAAGGAGCCGGCGTCGCCGAGCCCGTCGGCGCCGACTGCTCGGCTCCCGGCAACGGCATCTGTGTGCTCGGGACGGCCGGCCACCCGGTGACCGACGTGCGCATCGAGTCGCTGACCGTCTCGGACTTCCCCCAAAACGGCGTCTCGGGCTCCGGGACCGATCGGATGACGGTTCGCGACGTCATGGTCAACGGCAACGGCGACGAGGGCATCAGCCAGGAGAAGTCAACGCGCGGCCGGCTGGTCGGCAACCGCGCCGTCGGCAACGGCCAGGCCGGGATCTTCGTGACGAACATGGCCAACGGCAAGGGCGGCGCGCTCGACACCGAGGGCACCGTGATCGCCGGCAACCGGATGAGCGGGAACCGGTTCGGCGCCGACCTGCGCCGGGCCCGGAACCTTCTCTTCGAGGACAACACCGTCACCGAGAACTGCTCGGGGATCTTCGTCGTCGGCGACGACGGCGTCCCGCGCGGCGGCGACCTGACCGTCCGCGACAACCGGGTGAGCAGGAACAACGAGTACTGCCCCCCGAACGGCCGGCTGCCGTACCTGCAGGGCATCGGCATCGTCCTCACCGGCGTGGAGAAGACGGTCCTGACCGGCAACCTCATCGAGGGCAACGTCGGCGCCGCCCCCATGTCCGGCGGCGTAGTGCTCTTCCGCAGCTACAAAGGCGGCCCCGACACCGACAACACCGTCACCGGCAACACGATCACCGGCAACAAGCCCGCCAACATCGCGGACCGGGACGGCGGG
The DNA here is from genome assembly GCF_041260665.1 of Catenulispora sp. GP43. Taxonomy (NCBI): domain Bacteria; kingdom Bacillati; phylum Actinomycetota; class Actinomycetes; order Catenulisporales; family Catenulisporaceae; genus Catenulispora; species Catenulispora sp. GP43. The sequence goes on from NZ_JBGCCT010000038.1 coordinate 19,394, forward strand.
CCCGGGAACACCTTCAGCGACAATTCCACCGCCCAGGATCGCCGGCACGGCGCCGGCCGCGACCACCAGCAGGCGCCACGGCGCCGTCCGGCCCGCCACGTCCCCCACCCTTCGCCCGCCGACGCCGCATGCCGCGGTCGGTGACGGACTCAAGCGGCGCTGGATGCCATCCCATCGCCCGAACGGCGTCCCAAGGGCGAATTCTGGTTCCCGGTGGCCACGCCTAAGCGAGGTCGGTGGTGGGGGCCGGCTTCGGGCGGCCGGCCTCCAGCCAACGAATCGCTGCTTCGCGGTGAAACGATGCGGGTGGTTCCAAGTCGGCCCAGGACTCGACGAACGCCCGGAACTTCGGCACGTCCTGAGGATTGAGCGCGCAGATGCATCCGACGCCGATCTCCCAGTCTGTGCCGCTGATGATGGCGGTGCCGTCGAGGGACATCATGGTGAACCGAGGAAAGCCCCGCCTGATGCCGAGGATGCCGGCGGCTCCAGCGCCCATGATGTCCCACGGGTCGTCGAGTTCGACGCGGGCCCACCAGTAATCGCGGTCTGAGATACGGACCGCCACCAGGAAGTCGCGCCGCTCGTCGAAGACACCGCGTTTCAGGCACCATTCGTGCCAGCCGGTATTCGCGCGCTCGACCAGGTCCGGGTCGTCGAATTCCAGCTGGAAGCCGCCGGGGATTTCGCCGTCGGCCGGAGAGAACGGGGCGAGATTCGCCAGTGTCGGCGGCAGCAGGGGCACGGTCGTGTCGATCATTGACCGGTATCGCAGTCCTGCGACAGCCAGTTGCGCAGCCAGTTCAGGGGCGTTCATCAGATCAACCATCCTTCGGATGCGCCGCGAAGAACTGCCAGAACACATCCGTCGCGTTCAGCGCTTTCGACGGCGCGTCCGTCCCCGTCAAAGCCTCCTTCACAGGTTTCTGCGCGCTGCCCGGCCACTGGTGTCCCGCGTCGGCGATGCTGATCAGCTCGACGGTGCGGCCGGCGGGGCACGATGCCGTCGAGGTGGTGAGGGGGCCGGTGGTGGTTGACGTGGGTGGTGCGCAGGCATCGGTGGTGCGCCAGGTCGCCACCACGGTTTGGACCGGTGGGCCGTTGATGTGGGCGTAGCCCTGGCCTTCGCCGCCGGCGTAGGGGATGCGGGTGTCGGCGGTGCCGTGGATGTGCAGGACCGACAGGGGTTTCGGGGAGGGGCAGGTGCCCAGGAGGGTTGCCGAGTCGGGGCCTATGGCGGCGAACAGGTCGGTGTCGCAGGCCAGGCGGTAGGCCATGATGCCGCCGTTGGAGATGCCGGTGGCGTAGACGCGGGCCGGGTCGATGGGGATCTCGCCCTGGATGGTCGTCACCATGGCCTTGATGAAGCCGACGTCGTCGGTGTTCTGCTTCGCCGGGGTGCCGCAGCAGCCGCCTCCGGTGTTCCAGGCGTGGTTCAGGCCGTCGGGGTAGACCACGGCGAAGCCGTTGTGGTCGGCTTCCTGGTCCCATCCGTAGGCCTGCTCGGCCTGGGTGCCGCTGCCGAAGCCGCCGTGGAGCATGACGACCAGGGGCGCGTGCGCCGGCAGGTTCTGCGGCCGGTAGAGGTGGAAGGTGCGGGTGGCGCCGCCGACCTGGATGCTCTGTGCGGACTTGCCCACCGGGGCGGTGGACGGGGCGGACGAGGCCGCCGAGCCGCTTTGGCAGCCGGCCAGGGCCGTGGCCAGGATCAGGCAGATCGAGGCGACGGCCGCAGCGAAGGGGGCTCTTCTCACGGTGCTCCATCACCCGTTCGCGGTCGGGCTGTCGCCGCCGAGCGCCGAGCGGACCGAGGTCACGGCGCCGCCGACGGAGGCGATGATGCCGTTGAGGCTGTCGATGTCCTGCTGGCCGAGCTGGCCTGTTCCCGAGGTGGTGGCGGGACCAGAACTGGTCGCGGCCGCCGATGGCGGGATGGTCGGCATGTTCTGGTTGGCGACCGCTCGCGGCCGGCACCCGGAAAGGCCCGCGGCCAAGGCCACCGCCACACACAGCACACCACACCAGCGCGCGCCCCGCGCGCCGACGCCGCCGACGCCGCTCATGGCCCGCACGCCGCGCACGCCGCTCACGACGCCGCCCCGAACCCGTGCCCCTGGCACCACGACGTCCCGGTCGTGAGCAGCTGCTGCCGCGTCTGGAGCACCGCGCCCTGCTCCTGCCGCAGCGTCGCACGCGTGGTCAGCCAGGAGGCGAGGTTCGCGCGCCCGGCGGCCTTGGCCTTCGCCGCCCCGGCGTTGAGCCACGCCACCGAACCCGGCGTGCTCGCGTCGCCGTTGACGATGGCCAGCAGGTCGGTGACCGTCGGTCCGAGGTCCTTGATGAGCGCGCAGTCCCGCGTGGCCGCATTGCGAAGCTCCGCCACGCCGGAGCCGGAACCCGAGCCGGGAGCGGAAGTGGGGCTGTCGGCGAACGCCACGCCGGTCGAGCCCGCGAACAGTCCGGCGGTCAGCACCGCGGCCGCCCAGGTGGTGCGAGACATGGGTGTCCCCTTCGGTCGGTGCGGCCGCCTGAATCCGGCGGGCCGCTCGTGACCGAAGTTAGAAGCGCTCTTTGGGAAAACCTTGTGACGGCAGCCGGACCAGGAACCGGGTGCCCCACCCGGCCGGTCCCGGCAGCGCCTCGACAGTGCCCTGATGCAGTCCGACGACCTGAGCCACGATCGTCAGCCCGAGGCCGAAACCGGGGCTGGCCTCGGAGGCCACGAACCGGTCGAACAGACGTCCGCGCAGCTCCGGTGCGATTCCGGGACCCTGGTCGTCGACCGTCAGGACGAGGAGACCGGGCTCCCGTGCGAGGCCGAGCACTATCAGGCCGGAACCTGGGCCGGTTGCCGGAACTCCGTGGACGGCGGCGTTGTCGAGCAGGTTGTCCATGATCATCCGCAGCCCGTCGGCCCAGCCCGCCAGCACCGCCGCGCCGCCCTCGGCCGAGGCGTCCACGCGCGCGTCGTACCGGACGCCGGGATGCCGGCCGCGCGCCGCGTACAGCGCCGTCTCGGCGAGCTCGGCGACGTCCACCTCGGCGAACTGCTCAGGACGCGCCAGCTCGGCCCGCGACAGCGCCCGCAGCACCTCCAGCAGCCCCAGGACCCGGGTGTGCGCCGCCCGCAGGTCGTCCAGCGCCTCACGGCGGTCCGCGGCCTCGGCGCCCGGGTGCTCCAGCACGTCCAGCGCCGCCTGGATCCCGGTCAGGGGCGTGCGCAGCTCGTGGGCCGCCGTCGCCGCGAACGACCGCGCCGCCTGCCAGGCCTCGACGACGCGCATCTCCTGCTCGTCGCGGTGGGCCAGGGCCGCGTCCAGGATCCCGGCGACGTCGTCGATCTCGTCGACGCCGGTCCGCAGCGCGATCCGCGCCCCGGTCCCCGAGCTCACCAAGCGGGCCCGCTCCCGCAATACCGTCAAAGGCCTGATGGTGCGCCGGCCCAGCAACCCGCCCACCGCGAACGCCACCGGCGAGACGATCAGGGCCATCAGCCACACCCGGCCCCGGAGCCGGCGCACCTTGGCCGACAGGACCGACTCCGGCTCCACGACCCACACCCGCGCCTTGGTCACCTGGTCCGAGGCCGAGTAGCCGCGCCACTGGCGCAGTCCTTCGCGCACGCTGAACGCGCCGTCGACGGCCGGCAGCCGCCCGGCCGAGGGCGCGTCGCCGACCGTGACGTCCGCGCCGCGCACCGCGAGCACGACCGCGTCGTCCGGGGCCTGCAACGCCTCCCGCACCCGGGACGCCGGGTTCGAGGACTGCGCGGCCAGCGAAGACGCTTGCGGGGCAAGGGTATCGGCGCGCGTGCGCAGGTACGTGTCGCGCTCGGCGCGCAGGTCCGCGCTCTCCCACGGGACAAGCGCGGCCCCGGCCGCGATGATCAGCACCGGCAGCAGCGCTGCGGAGGCCCAGGCGAAGCGGGTCGAGAGCTTCACAGTCGGCCTTCCTCCGGAGTGCTCTCCAAGCCGCTTTCCAAGCCGCCGCTCCCCAGCCCGCCGCGCACCGCGAAGCCGACGCCGCGCACCGTGTGCAGCACCCGCGGCCGGCCGTCGGTCTCCAGCTTGCGTCGCAGATAGCTGACAACGGTGTCCACCGCGTCCGAGCGCACCTGGAAGTCGTAGCCCCACACCCGGTCCAGCAGCTGGTCGCGGGTCAGCACCGCCCCGGCGTTGCGCGCCAGCACCTCCAGCACGTCGAACTCCCGCCGGGTGAGCTCCACCGGAGCGCCCGCGACCGTGACCGTGCGGGCGTCGGTGTCCATCACGATCCCGCACGCCGCGACCACCCCGTGCGGCACCGGACGCCCGCGCCGCAGCAGCGCCCGCACCCGCAGCTCCAGCTCGGCGGTCGAGAACGGTTTGACCACGTAGTCGTCGGCCCCCGCGGCCAGGCCGGCGATCCGGTCGGTGACGTCGTCCAGCGCCGAGAGCATCAGCACCGGGACGTCGTCGCCGTGCCGCCGGAGCCGCCGTACGACATCGACCCCTGACATACCGCGCATCGAGACGTCCAGGACCACCGCGTCGATCCCGCCGCCGCCCAGGATCGCCAGCGCGGCCGGGCCGTCCGCCGCGGTCTCGACGGCGAAGCCGGACAGGCCCAGCGCCCGGCCCAGCCCGCGTCGCAGCGCGGGATCGTCGTCGACCACCAGCAGACGCCACGTCGCCGTCCGGCCCGCCACCCGCCCCGCCCTTCGCCCGATGAAACCGCACGTCGCCGTCACCGACGGACTGGATCGCGGCTGGATGCTACCCCATCGCCCGAACGGCGCCCCAAGCGCGAGAACCGGGAGGCCGGGAACCAGGATTGCGGAGGACCACGGTCCAAAAGCACGAAAACCCGCCCAAACGCTAGGAGCGAGAAATGGCGGCTACCCAGCAACTCGACAAGGCGACGGCCATGGTACTGGCCTCGGCCGCGTCCACGGCGGCGACGACCCGCCCCTCCGGGGAGACCCAGCAGCAGCAGTGCGAGCGGATCGCCGCCGGCATCACGCTGCAGCTCAACGCCAACGCCCCGGGGTGGGAGACCAAGTGGCTCCTGATGACCCCGACCAATGCGAACCTGGCCTACATCGCGGTCGACAGCGCCTCGAACCAGGTCGCCGTGGTGCTGCGGGGCACGAACGCCAACGTCACCGACACGATGGAGGACTTCGCCGTCGGCACGGTCGTGCCGTTCCCGGCGAGCGGCGCGACGACGACGGTCTCCGTGTCCAGCGGCGCCATGGCGGCGTTCACGGAAGTCGTCAACACCGAGGCCGCCGCCCTCGGGAATCTCGTCGGCGGAGCGATGGAGCAAGCGCTTGTCACCGTGCTCTCCTCCATGCCCGAGGGTGCGACGGTCTTCGTGATCGGCCACAGCCTCGGCGGATGTATAGCGACCATGATCACGCCGTATCTGGTCACACAGTGCACGCGGAACCAGTGGCCGAAGCCGCCGTCGTTCGGGATCCTCACCTTCGCGGCGCCCACCGCAGGGCTGCAGACCTTCGCCACCTACTTCGACGACAACCTGATCAACAACTCCGTACTGGTCCAGTGCGACTTCTTCGTGAACGTGTACGACATCGTCCCGCAGGCCTGGGCCACCCTCGGCAACGTCCTGGACGACCCGTACAACAAGGACCCGAGCAAAAAGAACTCGCCCTGGTACCCGAAGGGCACCCAGGTGACCGGCGAGCTGGCGGATCTCGTCCGGATCATCGAAACGCTTCCGGGGAACAACGTCTACGTCCAGCCCGGACCGTCGAACCAGCAGACCCTGAACACCACCTACGGCCTGTCGAACGAGAAGCTGACCGCGAACACGCTCGAGGACTTCACGGGCCAGATCGGGTTCCAGCACGAAAACGCCACCTACCTGGCCCTGTTGGGTTCGCCGCTGAAACTCCTGACACCGCCCGCCGTCGACGGTGTGACCCCCGCCTCGACCGAGGCCATCACGGGGACGATCGAGATCGCGGGCAGCGGCTTCGGCGGCTTCGACCCCGCCACGAATCTCGGCGTGGACTTCGGCACCTACGCCTGCCCCGCTTCGACGATCACCGTGGTGAACGACACCCAGATCACGATCACCGGCGTGCCGCCGGTCTGCGGCGTCGTCGACGTCCGCGTCACCACCCCGCTGGGCACGTCCGCCGCGTCCCCGCTGTCCAAGTTCGCCGTCGGCGGCCCGGAACCGGTATGGGTCTCCAGCATCTCGCCGACCACCGCCGCCATCGGGGAGACCATCTCGGTCTACGGCCAGGGCTTCGCCGAAGGCGCCGCGGTGTTCTTCGGCAAGCTGGCCTCACCGAACGTGAAGCTCGGTTACACGGAGCCGGAGGGGCCGTACCTCACCGCGGAGGTCCCGGGTGAGATTCTCAAGCAGCGGCTCGACGGCAAGACCTTCAACGTCACCGTCGTCGTGAACGGGTACTCGAGCCCGTCCAGCCCCGCCGACGAGTTCACCTACCCCGCCAAGAACTGAGACCGGTCACCGATCCGATCACGGGTGTCGCGTCCGGTGTTCCGCTGAACGGAACAGGACGCGACACCCGGCCGTCTCTCCGACCACGCTGACCTTCGAAAGCATGCCCTTCGAAGCATTCCAGCACCGATCGGAGCAGACCATTGCGACACCTCACCAAAAGGACAGCCCTGTTCGCCTCCGCTGCTGTCATGGCACTGCCGGCCGTCGCGGTCTCCAGCGGCGCGGCCCAGGCCGACCAGCCGCCCTTCCCCTTCACCTCGATCCGCATCTGGGGCTCCACCCACTGCATCGACAACGCCACGCAGAACGCCGAGACGGTCCAGATGTGGAACTGCACCGGCGGGCCCGAGCAGCAGTGGTCGCAGACCCCCGACTCCGTCAACGGGGTCGCCACCGGAAGTTACTCGCTGGTCAACGAGAACACCCGCTACTGCCTGGACGCGCTGGCGCAGGGCGACGGGACGGTGGTCATGGGGCCGTGCGACAGCTCGAACACGCAGCAGTGGACCACCCTGTTCGCCGACAACCCCTCGCCGTTCACCAACGGTGCGTACGCGGTCATCCAGAACGTGTCCAGCCTCCAGTGCCTGAACACCGACAGTGTCGGGAATGGCACACTCCTGCGAACCTGGCCGTGCGACACCACCGACCACTACCAGAAGTGGCACTCCGACTTCTGACCAGCCCTTAATGGAGAAGCCCGAGCTGAGACAGCTCACCGGGGCCGCCCACGAGGCGGCCCCGGGTTTTGTGCGTAAACAACAAATCATGTGTCCGAATCGTTACGGCCGTCTGACGAGATTCCGGCCACAGCCCTCTGGCGCCGACCCCACCGCGCCCCATAGTTTTCGATCCTCCAAAAGAGCATTTCGTTGGCCACCCTGACACTGGCGCGTGAGGACCGTCTCGCGTCAGCGCCGTACGCAACGCCACCTGCTGTACGGATCCCGCGGCATGACCGCGGAATCCGTCACGGAACCAACGGAACGACCATAAAGACAACGGCGTGCGCCCACGGCACCCTAAAAGGAACCAACGTTGAGACAACTGATCATCCGCGCCATGGCGACCGGTACCGTCGCGACCCTCGCCCTGGGGGCCTGCAGCAGCGGCTCCTCCGACGGCTCGGCCAAGGGCCGGACGCCGTACATCGGCGTGATCCTGCCCGACACCACGTCCTCGGCCCGCTGGGAGACCCAGGACCATCCCGCCCTGGAGGCGGCGTTCAAGGCCAAGGGTGTCAAATACGACATCCAGAACGCCCAGGGCGACAAGGCGCAGTTCCAGGCCATCGCGGACCACATGCTCAAAGAGGGCGTCAACGTCTTGATGATCGTGGACCTCGACGCCGCCTCGGGCATCGCGGTGCTGACCAAGGCCAAGCAGGAGGGCGTGGCCACCATCGACTACGACCGCCTCACCCTCGGCGGCCACGCCGACTACTACGTCAGCTTCGACAACGTGGACGTCGGCGAGCTCCAGGGCCAGGGTCTGGTGCAGTGCCTGCAGGGCCAGACCAAGCCGATCGTGGCCGAGGTGAACGGCTCCCCCACGGACAACAACGCGACCCTGTTCGCGCAGGGTTACGACTCCGTGCTCGGCCAGCTCTACAACAACGGCACCTTCGTCAAGGGCCCGAACCAGTCCACGGACAACTGGGACAACGCCACCGCCGGCAAGAACTTCACCAAGATGCTCGCCCAGACCCCGAACATCGGCGGCGTCCTGGTGGCCAACGACGGCATGGCCCAGGCGGTGATCGCGGTCCTGAAGCAGCACCACCTCAACGGCAAGGTCCCGGTCACCGGCCAGGACGCCACCGTCCCGGGACTGCAGTCGGTCCTGGACGGCGACCAGTGCATGACCGTGTTCAAGGACTCCGTGAAGGAGGCCCAGGCCGGCGCCGACCTGGCCGTCAACCTCGCCAAGGGGCAGACCGCGTCGGCGGCCAACGCCATGGTCGCCGACACCGTCACCGGCAAGCTCGTGCAGTCCGTGGAGCTGACGCCGGAGGCCATCGTCAAGTCGAACGTGCAGGACGTCATCGCGGCCGGCGCGGTCACCAAGGCCGAGGTGTGCACGGCCCAGTTCGCGGCGGCGTGCGCGGCGAACGGGATCAAGTAGGCAGGGCGTTCACAGGGCCTCGGTCCTCACAAGGCCCTCGGCCTTTACAGGCCCTCGGCCCCGGCACACAACGTCCGACGGACGGCGCCCCGCAGCCAGCGGTGGGCGCCGTCCGCCGTGTTCCGGGGATGCCACGCCATGCCGATCGCCAGCGGCGGCAGCTCCAACGGGACCTCGAGCGGCCTCAGTCCGAGCATGACGGCCTGCCGGCTCAGCGGCGACGGCGCGGCCCCGGGCAGCGCAGCCGGGACCAGGCACACCACGTCGCTGTGCGCGGCCAGCGCCATCGCCGCCAGGTGGCTGGGCAGCACGACGCCGACCCGCCGCTGAAGGCCCCACTCGGCCAGGGCCGCGTCGAGCGGGCCGGTGAACCGGCCGCGGCGGCTGACCACGACGTGCTCGGCCGCGGCCAGCCGGGCCGGGGTCATCGCGCCCTCGGTGAGCGGGTGCCCGGGCCGCACCGCCGGCACCATGCGCAGCCAGACCAGTTCCTCGACCTGCGTCTCGGGGTCCACGTGGTCGATGGCACCGACCTCCAGGTCGATCCGGCCGTCGCGCAGAGCCGGTCCGGCCTCCAGGTCCTCGGCGCGGATCCGGAACGAGACCCCCGGCGCCTCACGCTGCGCCAGGCCCAGCAGTCCGGGGGCCAGCGCCGCGCCGATCAGGTCGGCGGCCTGGAGCGTGAAGGTGCTGCGCAGACTCGCGAGGTCGACGCTCGCGCCGGGGCTCAGCAGCGTTCCCAGGCTGCGCACCACGGCAGCGGCTTCCTCGCGCAGCGCCTGGGCCCGCGGGGTCGGGACCATCGTCTGCCCGGCGCGGACCAGGAGCGGGTCCCGCAGGACGCGGCGCAGGCGGGCCAGGGTACGGCTCATGGCCGCCGGCGAGGTGTGCAGGCGGGCGGCGGCGCGGGTCACGCTGTTCTCGGCCAGCAGGGCGTCCAGCGCGATGGCGAGATTGGCGTCGATGGTGGCCGGGTCTGTGCTGGCGGCCGAGTCTGTATTGCAGGCCAAGCCCGCACTGCCGGCCAGGTCTGTATTGCTCGCCAAGCCCGCACTGCCGACCGAATCCGTGCTGCTCACCTGGGTTATTCCATTTCCGTCAAGGATTCCGTGCCGAAGTTCCCATTGTGGCATCACCGGGCCCCTCAGCACGATGGGACGCGTACCCCGACAGCTCGACCCATCGAGGAATTCATGATCGTCATCACCGCTCCCACCGGGAACATCGGCCGGCATCTGCTCGGCCTTCTGCTGGAATCGGCCCCGGCCGAGGAGGCGCTGCGGGTGATCGTGCGCGATCCCGCACGGCTTCCGGACGCGGCGCGCGGACGCGTCGAGGTCGTCACCGGCTCGCACGGCGACCCCGAGGTCGTCGACCGGGCCTTCGACGGCGCGGACGCGGTCTTCTGGCTGGTCCCGCCGGACTCCTCCCTGACCCCGCAGGACGCGTGGAGCACGTTCACCCGCCCTGCGGCCGAGGCACTCGCCGCGCACGGCGTGGGCCACGTCGTCGGCGTCTCGGCGCTCGGCCGTGGCACCGCGTTGGCCGACCGCGCCGGCCTGGTCACCGCCTCGCTGGCGATGGACGACCTCATCGCTGACAGCGGAGTCGCCTACCGGGCCCTGGCCAACCCGTCCTTCTTCGAGAACCTCCTGGAGGGGGCCGACTCGATCCGGGAGAAGGGCGTCTTCGTCGACACCGTCGAGGCCGACCGCAAGGCGCCCCTGGTCGCCGTCGCCGACATCGCGGCCGCCGCGGCACGCCTGCTGCTGGACCGGTCGTGGACCGGCGTCGGCAGCGTCCCGGTGCTCGGGCCGCGGGACCTGTCCGCCAACGACCTGGCCCGCATCATGACCGAGCAACTCGGCCGCCCGGTCCGCTACGAGCGCCAGTCGCTGGAGGAGATGTCCACGACGCTGGTCGGTTACGGCCTCAACGCGGAGTTCGTCCAGGGCATCGTGGACATGAAGCGGGCCAAGGACGAGGGCCTGGACGCCGGCATCGAGCGCACGCCGCAAACCTCCTCCCCCACCACGTTCGAGCACTGGTGCGCCCAGACGCTCAAGCCGGCGGTGGCGTCCTGATGACCACCCAGCAGACAGAGCCGCCGATCACAGAGCCGCCGGTCACCGCGTTCATGCTGGTGAAGACCACTCCCGAGTGGCTGGGCCTGACCGTGGACGAGCGCGTGCACGCCTTCACCACCCAGGTCCTGCCGGCCATCGAGGCCAAGACCAGCGGCGTCCGCTCGCGCTTCTACGACACGGAGTTCTACTCCGCGCGCGTCACCGACGTCTGGGTCTGGGAGGCCGAGGACCACCACGCCTACCAGCTCCTCATCGACGCGCTGCGCGAGACTCCGTTCTGGGATCGTTACTTCGAGGTCGTCGACCTCCTGGTCGGCACCGAGAACGGCTACGCCCGGACCTACGGCCTGGAGAACGTCGCCACGATCAGTACCTGAGCAGGTCGAACAGCTCCTTCGGAAGCAGGACCGTGCGATCGCCGTTCGTCACGGTCCCGCATCCGCTCAGGTTGACGACCAGGTCCTGGCTCGAGCCGTCGGGGAACTGCATGATCAACAGTTGCTCGGGGTTGACGGCTTGGGCCGTGCAGATCTGAGATCCGGGTGTCCGCGCGTGGGTCAGGACGTGGATCAGCGTTTTGAGCGAGGACCCGGTGATCTGGTCCGCGCGCGCCGACATTCCGCTTTGGCTGTCGGAGAACCCGTAGACACACAGGGTCGCAGCGGCCGGTGTCCCGGAGTACAGCCGACCACCAGGCCCCTTGGAACGGACCGCGGTGGGAGGCAGGTCCGGGCACCTGGCCGGCGCGACAGCCGCCGTCGAAACCGCATCGCCCGCCCCCGACGCCGACTGCCACGCCGCCACCCCGGCCGCGACCCCCAGCACGCCGCCGACCGCCAGGACCGCACCGGACACGCGCAGCCGGGCGGACCGGCGGCGCGCGCCGGCGGCCACGGCGTCGAACAGGCCCGGGGCGTCGGCGGCCTGGCCGGCCAGGTCGCGAAGGCCCTCGGCCAGCGGGCGGGTGTCGAAGTCCTGCTGCTTCATCGGATCCGCTCCTATCGGTCTTCGGCCGGCGTGCGGCGGCGCAGGGTGGCCAGGGCTTTGGCGTGCTGGCTCTTGACGGTGCCGACCGAGCAGTCCAGCGTCTCGGCGATCTGCGCTTCGGACAGGTCGGCGTAGTAGCGCAGTACTACAACGGCGCGCTGGCGCCGGGGCAGAGCCCGTACCAGGTCCAGGACGACCATCCGGTCCAGCACGCCGGTCATCGCGTTGCCGGAGCTGGAGTCGGAGTCAGAGCCCGTGTCAGAGCCCAGACCGCCGGCGCCGGCGCCGGCGCGCCGTGGCGCGACTGCCCCGACGTCCTCGCTCAGGACCTCCCGGCCGCCGTCACGGCGCCGCCAGGACAGGAACGTGTTCAGCAGCGCCTTGCGGACGTAGGCGTCCGGGTCCCCGGCGCCGGCGACCCGGTTCCAGCGCGGCCACACCTTGACCAGGGTGGCCTGCACCAGGTCCTCGGCGCCGTGCTGAGAACCGGTGAGCACATAGGCCGTCGCCAGCAGCCCCTGCCTGCGGGCGGCGACGTACTCGCGGAACCCGGCCGGTTCGCTGTCCGCCATCGGTTGTCCCCGCCTTCGCCGTGGTCCGGCCGCGCGGTCCGGTCGCCGCGCGGCTTGTGGACATTGACACTCGGTGGGCGGGGAAAAGGTTGCCTGCGCCGGCCGTTTTCCCAGCGGGTTCAGATGTCGTTGCCGGCGATGTACCCGAACGTCATCGCGGGACCGATGGTGGAACCGGCACCGGCGTAGCTGTGCCCCATGACGGCGGCGCTGGCGTTGCCGGCCGCGTAGAGGCCGCCGATGACCGAGCCGTCGGGGCGCAGGACGCGGGCCCGTTCGTCGGTGACCATGCCGCCCTTGGTGCCGAGGTCGCCGGGGACGATCTTCAGGGCGTAGAACGGGGCGAGCCACAGCGGTGCCAGGCACGAGTTCGGGATGATGGCGGGGTCGGTGTAGTAGTGGTCGTAGACGCTGGCCCCGCGGCCGTAGTCGGTGTCCTTGCCGGTGACCGCCAGGCCGTTGAAGTGCGCGACGGTGTTCGTCAGGACCGATGGCGAGACGCCGATCTGGCCGGCCAGGCCCCACAGGGTCAGGTCCTTGCAGACCGAGCCGTTCTGGTACCAGGAGTCGGGGAACGGCAGCGTCGGCAGAATGTCGCGGAAGACGTACCGGTCGCGGAAGTTCTGGTCGATGATCAGCCAGGCGGGGATGTCCGGCGCCGCGGCGTTCTGCCGGTACATCGTGTGCACCACGTCCACGTACGGCGCCGCCTCGTCGACGAACCGGTGCCCGGCCTGGTTCACGATCAGGCCGCCGGGCAGGGTGCGCTCGGCCAGGCAGAAGTACGGGCCGTCGCCGCTGGGGATCGTCGGGCCCCACCAGGCGTCGTCCATCAGGGCCAGGGCGGCGCCGGCACGCTGGCCGGCCAGGATGCCGTCGCCGGTGTTCTCCTTGGCGCCGACGCTCCAGGTGGTGCCGATCGGCTGCTGCTGGTACTGGGCCCGCATCGCGGCGTTGTGCTCGAAGCCGCCGGAGCCGACGATCACGCCGCGGCGGGCGTTGATGAGGCCGGGGGTGCCGTTCTGGGTGACCACGACGCCGGCCGCGCTGCCGTTGACGATGTTCAGGTCGGTGAGCGGGGTGTTCAGCAGCACCGGGACGCCGGCCTGCATCAGCCCGGCGCGCAGCCCGGTGGCCAGGGACTGGCCCATGGTCAGCGGCTTCTGCCCGGCCAGCGCGGCGGCGGCCCCGCGGGCGGCGGCCTCGGCGGCGACGGCCGTGCCCTTGGCGTTGACCGCGGCCAGGTTGATCCACTTGTAGTCCTGGCTGAAGATCACCAGGCCCGCGGGGACCGGGAGGTAGGCCGGGTTGAGGTTGGCGAGTTCGGCGCCGAGGATGTTGCCGTCGATGACGTCCGGCTCGATGGAGCGGCCGCCCGGCATCCCGCCGGGGAGTTCCGGATAGTAGTCGGAGTATCCGTCCATCCACTTGAAGCGGCACGGGCTGTGCGCCATGACGAACGACAGCATCGCCGGGCCGTTGGTCAGGAACGCGTTCTGGCGGGCCGGCGTCGATCCGCTGCCGACGACCGCGGCCAGGTACTCGGCGGCCAGGGCCGGGGTGTCCGGGACGCCGGCGGCCAGGATCACCGAGTTGTTCGGGATCCAGATCCCGGCGCCAGAGCGCGCGGCCGAGCCGCCGAACGTCGGGGCCTTCTCCACGACCACTACGGACAGGCCGCGGGCGGCCGCGGTGAGGGCGGCGGTCATCCCGGCGGCACCGCAGCCGACCACGACGACGTCGTACGTGCCCAGCACCGGGGCGTCGGCATAGGCGTTCGTGCCGGCGAAGGCCCCGGCGCCGAACAGAGCGGCGGTCCCCGCGGCGGCACCCTGCAGGACGCGGCGGCGGGAGAGGTCTGGTGTTCCGTGCTCGGGCATGCGAAGCCCTCCGAATCAAAGGCCTGAGAACAATCAGGACAGCCCTGACGGTGCATCAGGAATCTGATCCGGTGGTCTTGGGAAGTCAAGAGGCTCCGGACCTGCGCCGGTCCCTCAGTACAGCGGCGGCCCGACCACGAACGAGACCGCCAGCGACCGGCTCCCCGACGCGGCCCGCACGTGGTAGCGCCCGTCGGGCAGCACCAGCGCGCCGGCGCCCTGATCGAGCGCGACACTGAACATCCCGCTGCCGTCCACCACGGTCTTGACCGGCGGCACGGCGGCGTCGAGGAACGTGATGGTGACGGTCTGCCCGGCCGGCCAGCCGTTGCCGTTGAGGATGTAGGTGGTCCGGGGGTCGCCGAACGGCGGCCGCACCCCGAGCTGGGTGCCGCCGGCCTGGGTGACCGCGCCCGGCGGCGGGCTGGGCGGGCCGCCTTCCGGGGGCGGCCCCTGCGGCGGCGGGCCGCCGCCTCGGGTCGGCGGGGGCGGGGGCGGCGAGTTCGTCGGGGGCGGGGAGCCGGGCGGCACGCCGGTGGCGCCGAGCCCCGCGGTCGTCGTGACGGGGGCCCCGGGGCCGGCCGCCGGATGCGCCGAGTCGCCGCTGGTGCCGCTGGTGCCGCTGGTGCCGCCCTTCAGCGACCCGATCAGCAGCAGACCACTGATCGCCGCGCCGCCCAGGGCCAGCAGGACGCAGACCGCGACCACCGCCGGCACCACCGGCGAGCGCCGCCCGAACCGGTCGCGCTCCCACCAGCGGGTCCGGTGCCGCCGGCGGTGCGCTGTGGAGTGGTACGACGACACCTCGTCCGGGGGCAGCGAGGGATGGCGGGGCCGCGGGTCTTGCTCCACCTCCACGGTCCCGTCGCCGCCGAAGCCGCTGCCGCCGCCGAAGTCTCCGTTGCCTCTGCTGTCTCTGCTGTCTCTGCGGTCCCCCAGGGCCGTGAGCTCGCCGGAGTCGCCGAAGTCACCGTCGGGCGCCGCCGCGTGGGTCGCCGCCTCGGCGGCAGCGCCGGCCGCGTCCGGCCCGGGCCGGCGCGACCGCGTCAGCTCCATCTGCGCGACGCGGTAGTCCTCGATGTAGGCCAGCACCGCCTCGGGAAGCGGCTGCACCGTGTCGGCCACGGCCAGGTGCGGTGCCAGGGCCGCGATCAGCGAGGCGGGTGTCGGCCGGTCGTCGGGGTCCAGCGCCAGGCACCCGGCGATCAGTCCGCGCAGTTCCCTGGGCACCGCCGTGAGGTCCGGAGCCTGCCGCATCTTCTGCAGCAGGACGCCGACCGCCTTCTCCTCCTGATACAGGGCCGCGCCGGTGGCCGCGTGGTACAGCGTCGCGCCGAGCGCGAACACATCGGCGGCCGGCCCGACGACCCGGTCCCCCATCGCCTGCTCGGGCGCCATGTACAGCGGCGTCCCCATCACCATCCCGGCAGCGGTGCCCTGCGGCAGCCCGTCGCTGCGGGCCAGTCCGAAGTCGATGACGCGCGGGCCGTCGGCGGTGACCAGCACGTTGGCCGGCTTGAAGTCCCGGTGGACCAGCTCGGCCCGGTGCACGCACTCCAGCGCCTCGGCGCACCCGGCGGCCAGCCACCGCACCGTCGAGACCGCCATCGGCCCGCAGGTGGTGACCAGTTCCTCCAACGACGGCGCGGGCACGTAGACCGTGGCCAGCCACGGCAGGTCGGCATGCGGATCGGCGCCCACCACCGCCGCGGTGAAGGCGCCGCTGACCCGCTTGGCCGCGTCCACTTCGTGGGCGAACCGGCGCCGGTAGCCGGGGTGCTCGGCCAGTCCGGACCTGATGGTCTTGACGGCCACGAGCCGCGAGGAGGCCGAGCGCGCGAGGAACACCTCGCCCATCGCCCCGGCGCCGAGCCGGCGCAACACCTCGTACGGCCCGATCCGGGCGGGGTGAAACGCTTGGGGCGGCTGCCCTGTCCGCGTCCGCATCGAGAACCGTCCTCCGGGAGGGGCTGTGGCGCCGGAGCCAGGGTGGGTGCTGGAGCTGCTGGAGCTTTGTTGAAGAGTCCCTAGTAATTTAGCCCTCTGATGCAGGGAGAAGCGCGGCTTCGAGCAAGTCCGTTCGACTAGTAATCGACTTGTTGCAAACTAAACAATCGTCAGATCGGGCGAGGGCACCGGGACGTCCGGCGGCAGCAGCCCCTCCTGGCGCAAGCGGGCCCACAGTGCGGGCGGTATCGGCTCCGAGGCCCAGGACAGGTTCTCGGCCAGCTGCCCGCGCGAGGCGGGGCCGGTCAGGACACAGCGGACCGCGGAATGTCCATAAGGAAACTGCAATGCCACGGCCGCCGTGGGAATTTCGAACCCATGACAAACCTTTGCTATCCGCGCGGTCTTCGCACGGGTCTGCTCGTCGACGGGCCGGTAGCGGAACATGGGGTTCGTGACGCCGTCGATGAGCCCGCCGTGCAGGGACTGGGCCGCGACGACGGCGACGCCCCGGCGCTCGGCCTCCGGCAGCAGATCGTCGATGGCCTGGGTGTCCAGCAGGGTGTAGACACCGGCGGCCAGCACCAGGTCGATGTCGGTCTCGCGGATGAAGCGCGCCAGCATCGGCGCCTGCACCATGCCGACGCCGACCGCGCGGACCACTCCCTCCTCGCGCAGCCGGGCCACCGTCGGCCAGGCACCTTCCAACGCCTCGCGCCAGTGGTCGTCGGGATCGTGGATGTAGAGCATGTCCACACTGTCCACGCCCAGACGCAACAAGCTCTCCTCCACCGAGGTGAGCACGCCGTCCGGGCTGAAGTCGTAGATCCAGGGCGCCCCGGTCTGTGCGGTGTCGGGATGGGAGGGGCGGACCAGGCGACCGACCTTGGTGCTCAGCACGTACTCCGCACGCGGCCGACCCCGCAGAGCCAGACCCAGCAACCGCTCGGAGTGTCCGGATCCGTACATGGGCGCGGTGTCGAAGTACCGCATCCCGCTCTCCCACGCCGCGTCCACACAGTCCAGGGCCTGCCCGGCTCCGACGCCCTCGTTCGCGATCGCGGCGGCGCCGAAGCCCAGCCGCGGAAGACCGGCCATCATGCCTTGACCCCTCCGGACACCAAGTCCACCCGCCAATACCGTTGCAACAGCAGGAACACCGCGGCCAGCGGAACGATCGACACCAACACCCCGATGATGACGATCGTGTACTGCGCGGCCTGGCCGCCGGTGATGATGAGCAGCCCGTACAACCCCTCGGTCAGCGGGAACAGCTGGTCCCGGTTGAGCATCACGAACGGCAGCAGGAAGTTGTTCCAGATCCCGATGAACTGCAGCAGGAACACCGTCACCAGCGCCGGCATCATCAGCCGCGATCCGATGGAGGCGAACATCCGCCACTCCGAGGCCCCGTCGACCCGGGCCGCCTCCAGCACCTGGTCGCTGACCGAGGCCTCGGCGTAGACCTTGCACAGGTAGATGGCGAACGGGCTGACCAACTGCGGCAGGATCACCGCCGCGTAGTTGTTCGTGAGCCCCAGCTTGGCCAGCAGCAGGAACTGCGGGATGGCCAGCATGATCTGCGGGAGCAGGACCGCGGCGACGATCAGCCGGAACAGCCAGACGCTGCCGTGGAAGCGGTACTTGCCCAGCGCGTAGCCGGCGCAGCCGCACACGATCGTGGACAGCGTCGCGCCGCCGACCGCGTAGATCACCGAGTTGACCGCCCAGCGCGCGAAGATGCCGTGGTCGTAGGCGAACAGCGCGCGCAGGTTGGAGAAGAAGCCGCCGTGGAACGACGGCGCGAACGGCGCGGTCGAGAACAGCTCGCTGTTGGTCTTGGTGGACGCGATCACGATCCACACCACCGGCAGCACGCAGTACACGGCCCCGATCAGCAGGATGATGGTCGCGACCCAGTTGGTGCGCCCCCTTTTGGCGCCGGACCCGCCCTTGCCGGACCTGCCCCCGCCGGTCCCGACGCCGGTTCCGCGCGCCGTCCCGGTCCCGGTCGTGGCCGCTGTCATCGTTCACTCCCACGCGCTATCAGACGGAGCACCGTGTTGGCGGCCACGGTGGCGGCGACCGTCAGCACGATGAGCAGGAACGAGGCGGCGGCCCCGCGGTAGATGTCGTTGTCCACGAAGGCGTCGGTGTAGACGCGCATCAACGGCACCCAGGTCGAGCTGATCGCGTTGGTGACCGGCTTGAGCGTGGTCGGCTCGTTGAACAGCTGTAGGGCGCCGATCAGCGAGAAGACGGTCACCAGCGTCAGCGTCGGGGCCAGCATCGGCAGCTTGACGCGCAGCGCGATCTGCAGCTCGCTGGCCCCGTCCAGCTCGGCGGCCTGGAACAGCTCGCGCGGCAGGCCGCGCAGGGAGGTGTAGATGACGACCATGTTGAAGCCCAGGACGCCCCACACCGCCACGTTGGCCACGGCGAAGAACACCGTGTGCGAGCCGAAGTAGTTCACCACGTCCCCGCCGATCGGGCTGGTCGCCGGCAGGTACATGAAGCCCCACAGCAAGGTGGCGACCACGCCGGGCACCGCGTACGGCAGGAAGATCGCCAGGCGCGAGAAGCCGACGAGCCGGGTCCGTTTGGCGTCCAGGCACAGCGCGAACAGCGTCGACAGGCCGATGGTCGCCGGCACCCCGATCACCGCGACCAGCAGCATCCGGCCGATACTGTGCCAGAACTCGGCGTCGCCGAAGGCCGCCTGGTAGTTCTCCAGCCCGGCGAAGACGGTCGTCGGGTTGTCGGTCCCGAACAGGCCGCCGCCGGCTTTCTGCTTCATGAAGCTCAGGTAGATCGCATAGCCGCCCGGGGCGACGGTGAACAGCAGGAACAACACCACGGCCGGAAGGAGCAGGGCCTGCGGAAGCAGGGTGTGACGCTGGCGACGAGCCTTCATGTCCTCTTCCTCGCCCTTCCTCAGCCCGTGACGGAGAAGCCGCGCTTCTTCAGGTCGTCGACCGTCGCCTGCTGCATCTGCGTCAGGGCCGCCGACAGCGGCGTCTTGTTCTGCAGGGCGGCGGCGAAGTCGTTGGAGTAGGCGTCGAAGGTGACGTTCGCGTCCGGTCCCCAGACCTGGAACGTGCGGACGCTCTTCGCCTCCTGCGCGATCAACGTGTTGTAGTCCTGCTGGTCGGACATGAACGGCGGCGGCGTCTTCAGCGCGTCCTGGTTCTGGTTGGACAGCGACGCCGGGAACGCGTCGACCTGCTGGATCAGGGTCCTGACGCCCTCGGCGGAGGAGTTCAGCCACTTCACGAACTTCGCGGCCTCGGCCGGGTGCTTGGAGTTCGAGGTCACGGCCTCGGTCTCGCCGCCCCAGATGCCCACCGTCGGGTCGCCGGCGTCCCAGGCCGGCAGCGGCGCGGCCACCCACTTGCCGGAGGTGTCCTTGGCCACCGACGGGAACTGGTTCGGCGCCCACTGCGCGCTCACCCAGCCGATGATCGTGCCGTCGTTCATGTCGGTGCTCCACTGCGGGGACCAGTTCGGCTCCGGGGAGACCAGGCCCTTGTCGATCAGGTCGCTCCAGTAGTTCGCGACCTTCTGGGTCGGGGCGTCGTCGATGGCGACGTTCCAGGTGGTGCCGGAGGTGGTCCACCAGTTGGCGCCGGCCTGCTGCGCGAGCCCGGCGAACCAGCCGGAGTCCACCGCCGAGAAGTTGCCTATGTACTGCTTGGGGTTCCTGGCGTGGACGGTCGCGGCGTCGGCGGCGTACTCGGCCCAGGTGGTCGGGGGCTTCAGGCCCAGGGAGTCGAAGATGTCCTTGCGGTAGAAGAAGACCATGGGGCAGACGTTCTGCGGGACGCCGTAGGTCTTGCCCTCGAACTGCACCTGCGCCAGCGAGGACTTGTCGAAGTCCGCGGAGATGTCGCCGATGTACTGGTCGATCGGGACGATGACCTTGTTGGCGATCAGCGCCGGGAGCGCCTGGTACTCGACCTCGGTGACGTCCGGGTTGGTGCCGGCGGCGTTGTTGGTGATCAGCTTGTTGTACAGGGTGTAGCCGGTGCCGGAGGGCTTGGTCAGCTGCACCTGGATGTTCGGGTTCTCCTTGTTCCACTGGTCCACCGCGGCCTGCATGCCGCCGTCCCAGTTGACGAAGGTCAGCGTCACCTTGCCCTGCGAGCCGCCCGCGGCGCTGCTCTTGGCGGACGTGGAGGAACTGCATCCAGCCATGGCCGCGATGGCGGCGATAGCGGTCAGGGCTGTGGTGGCTCTTACAACGGTGGTACGCAATCTCTTGCCTCCTTTAGTGATTGGCCCAGGCCGGGTAGGACACCGGCGTGGTCTGCAGACCGATCCACTGCCGCCGGGTGAACCCGGCCAGCTGACCTTCCCCACCGTGACGGGCGTAGCCGTCGTTGACGTGTACCTCGTTGCTGTGCAGGCGCTCGGCGAACGCGTAGCCGCGCAGCGGGTCGCCGGAGAACACGGAGTTCATCAGCGTCCGGTGGCGGTTGGCGAGCTCCAGCGCTTCCGCCTCGGAGTCGACGACCGTGACCGGCATGACCGGCCCGAACGTCTCCTCCCGGAAGATCGGCATGTCCGGCGTGACGCCGGTCAGCACGGTCGGCCGGTAGAACAGGCCGTCGTACTCGGCGCCGACGGCGACCCTCGCCCCGGCCGCGACCGAGGGCAGGACCAGCCCCTCGTGGAAGCGGGCCAGCTGGCCGGCGCTGATCACCGGGCCCAGGTCCACCTCCTCGCGCAGCGGATCGCCGACCCGCAGCTTGCGGACCCGCTCCACGACCGCCTCGGTGAAGGCTTCGGCGATCGGGCGCTGCACGATGTGCCGGCCGGCGCTGATGCAGGTCTGGCCCTGGTACCACAGCGCGGTCCAGACCGCGCAGCTCGCGGCCTGCTCGACGTCGGCGTCATCGAGCACGACGAAGGCGTTGTCCCCGCCGAGCTCGGTGACCACCGGCGTGCCGGTGCGGGCCCCGAGCTCGGTGATCGCGGCGCCCACCTCGTAGGACCCGGTGAAGTGGATCAGGTCCAGCCCCGGGTGCCGGGACAGCGCGGCACCGGTGGCCGGCCCGTCGCCGGGCAGCACGGCCAGCAGGCCGTCCGGGACCCCGGCGGCGCGCGCGGCCTCGGCGAGCACCTGCCCGCCGGCGATCGGCGTGAGCTCGGCGGGCTTGAGGACGACGGCGTTGCCGTAGGCCAGCCCCGGCGCCAGCGCCCGCATCGCCAGGCTCATCGGGTAGTTCCACGGCACGATCAGGCCGATGACCCCCAGCGGCACCGCCCGGGACAGCGACATCTTGCCCGGCTTGTACGGCGGCAGGATCGCCCCGGCGTTCTCGGTGAGCTGGGTCGCGGAGTTCAGCAGCTGGTTGATCGCCTGGCCGAGCTCCTCCTCGGCCTTCTCCGCGGTGCCGCCGGTCTCACGGACGATCACCGCGATCAGCTCGTCGTGCCGCTGCTGGAGCTGCGCCGCGAAAGCCCGCAGGATCTCGCAGCGGGTGTTCGCATCGGTGGCGGCCCACGCCGGCTGCGCCCGCCGCGCGGCGGCCACCGCGCGGTCGACCTGCTCGGCGGAGGCGTCGCCGTAACGCGCGAACGCGGTACCGGCCGCCTTGTCCAGGACCGGCCGCCAGGCCGAGGCGGGCGCCTCGAAACGGCCGTCGATGTAGACCTCGGCGGTGTACTCCACCGCTTCCGTACTGACAGAACTCATCAAGGATCCCGACCTCTGCAATCCCGACCGGACTTAATTAACGATGAAAGATAAGGGGGCGGAAGAGGCCTGTCAACGCCCCCGCCGCCACCGCGCCCTACCGCGCGGCCCAGACCAGACCGCGCTCCGTCAGGGCCCTGACAGATGGTTCGCGCAGGTCCTCGACCCGGTGCCCGACCGCGGAGACGAAGACCTTGCCGGCCCCCCAACGCCTGGTCCAGACCACGGGCATGGAGACCGGGGCGCCGCCCTGCAGACCGTCGCGCGCGTCCACGACCGTGGTGGCCAGCACGGTGTTCCGGTCATCGGTGAGCATCCAGTACTGCTCGCTGTGGACGTCGAAATCCCCCAGCCCGGCCACGATCGGATGCCCGGCATGCTCGTCCACGATCCGCACCCGATAGGTAAGGAACTCCGGCGGATGGAACAGGAACAGCCCACCGACCACCCGCAGGTAGTCCCGGTTCCGAAACGCCGCCAGCACACCGCCGTGCCACCCGGCGAACCCCGTCCCGGCCGCCACCGCCCCGACCAGCCCGGCACTCTGCTCCTTGGTCAACTCCTCGGCCCGCTCCCCCTCCGACCAGCACTGGACGACCAGGTCGGTGCGCGCGAGGCGCTCGGTGTCGCAGTAGACGTCGAGGCTGTCGGCGACCTCGACGGCGAAGCCGGCGGCCTGCAGCGATGGGATGAACAGCTCGGTGGTGGCCACCGGGGCATGACCTTCCCAGCCGCCGCGGACGACGAGGGCGGTGCGGGGAGCGGGAGGGCCGGCGGGGGAATCGGCTGGGGAACTGGCGGGGGAACTGGCTGTCACGGGGCCTCCCTGGTACGGTGCAGGACACTTTGTCTACAACGTAAGGGAAGTGATCGACGGCTGACAATGGCCGGGAGGATCAAGACAGCGGGCTTGTGGCTTATGCGCGGCTCGGGGCAGGGTCCGAACGAATGTCCCTTATCCGACCTCGACAATCGAACATCGAACAGGAGCGCGTAGAGTCGGCGCCGGGTCCGACGACTCCCGTCTGATCGGCGTCATCCTCGGCCTGGTCGTCGCCGTGGCCATTCGAACGCTTCGGGACCACGAAAGTGGAGATCGTCGGCAGGGCCAGGCCTTGGAACTATCGCGAGAGCGTCAGCAGGCTGCGCCCCACGACGCGGAGGCGGCGTTGTACCAGATCGACTGCCCGTAGCAGTAGTTGGCATCTCCCGCCCGTCGGGCATTGGCTGTCAGGACTGAGCTCTACTCTCCGTAACGGTTTGTGTCACCCCTGATACCGACTGAAACAAGAGACCTGGCGTGAAACCGCCGCGTATCAGGCCGCGACGTGCCCGCCGGCCGCCAGCACCCGCGCCACCGGCAGTGTCGCCGCCCCCAGTGCCACCGCGCCGGGGCCCAGTTCGCCGACGCCGATCCGGGTCTGGTCGAACAGGTACGGCAGGGCGTGCCGTTGCGCGGCGGCCCGGATCGCGGGCAGCAGCTGCGGTCCGAGCTGCTCGCCGACCCAGCCGGCGAGGATGACCTGGTCGGGGTTGATCATGTTGATGAGGTTCCCGACTCCGATGCCCAGGTACTCCGCGACGTCGTCGAGGGTCGCGGTGGCCGCCTCGTCGTCGCCGCCGGCGGCGCGCGCCGCGAGTTCGGCCATCCTGGCCTCGGTCCCGTCCTGGGCAAAGGGGCGGCCTGCGGGGTGCTCCAGGTACGCGTCCAAGATCGCGGTGGCGCCGACATACGCCTCCAGACACCCGTGCGAGCCGCAGCGGCAGGCCCGCCCGTGGGCCTCGATCACCGCGTGCCCCCACTCGCTGGTCGAGCTGGAGCCGCTCTCGGCCAACGACGAGCCCTCGGCGATCGCCGCCCCGACGCCGACGCCCCACAGGGCGACGACCGCGCGGCGCGCGTCGCGGCCGGCGCCGCGCCAGGCCTCGGCCTGGCCGAGGGTGCGGGCGCAGTTGTCGATGAGGATCGGGGCGTCGAGTTCGGCGCGCAGTGCGTCGCCCAGCGGCACGCCGGACCAGCCGAGCGTCGGCGCGTGGACCACGCCCCGCTCGCCCTCCTGCACCGCGCCGGGTACCCCGATGCCGATGCCGAGCAGCCGCTCGTGCGGGACGCCGGTGCTGTCCAGCAGTGAGCGCACCCCGGAGACGACCAGCCGCACCACCACGTCCGGATCCAGGCGTCCGACCCGGATCTCGTGGGTGGAGGTGGCCAGGGTGGACAGCGTCCAGTCGAACAGCACCACGTGGATGTGGGTCTCCCCGATGTCCACGCCGACGGCGTATCCGAACCCCGGCTGCGCCGCGAGCACGGTCCGCGGCCGACCGCCGTTGGAGTCCACCGACCCGGCCTCGGCCACCAGTCCGTCGGCGATGAGGTCGGAGACGACGTTGCTGACCGCCGCCGAGCTCATCCCGGCCAGCCGCGCCAGTTCCGGCCGGCTCGTCGCCCGCCCGAGGTAGACGCAGGAAAGCAGGGTGGCACGGCTGCGGCGACGGAGATCGCGCGTCGTCTGCGCACCAGCCTGGATCACAGGAGGAATTGTGCCAGACCGCCGGTCGGGACGGTGCCGGGCCGTTACGCGCCGGTGACGGCCGGGACGGTCCTCGGCCGGTACCAGAAAGCCCTCGGCAGGTACCGCAACAGCAGGGCGCCCCGAAGCCGGAGCTCCGGGGCGCCCTGCTGCGGTCCGCGTGCTTGCATGGATCAGCGCGGATCAGCGCGGATCAGCGTGGATCAGCGTGGATCAGCGCAGATCAGCTCACTGCTGCTTCTCCATCACGCGGATGTGTCCGGCGCCCTTCGCCCAGACATCGACCCGCATGCTGTTGCCCGGCGTGGACGCGGTGACGAGCGCCGGCACGAACTTCGCGGCGTCGATCGTCCCCCATCCCGAGGCGATGTCGTACCCTCCCCTGGCACAGAACCCGTTGACGCTCGCCGTCGAGTTGCACCCGCTGGTCACGTCCACCACCCCCGATCGGCTCCCGTTCGGCCCGAGGGCGTACAGCGCCGGGTTGATCAGCCCCAGGTCGCGCCCGGCAGACTGGTCGGCCAGGCCGACGAGCGCGGCCATCAGCGGGGCGGACTCCGAGGTCCCGGAAGTGCCCTCCATCGTGACGTCCGGCAGCGCGCGGCCCGCGGCGCCGGTCGCGGCGGCGGTGGTCCGCTGCCAGGACGGGATCCCGAACTCGTGCGAGACACCGCCGCCGGATTCGGGCCACAGGCTGTCCGGCCGGGTGCGGTTGCCATTGTCGTCCAGCGATAGCACCGTGCCGCCGACCGCGGTGACGTAAGCCTCGTCGGCGGGGAAGGACACCACCGGCTTGCCCCACGGCGTGGTGCCGTCCAGCTTCATGCCGTCGGCGCCGTCGTCGCCGCTGGAGGCCAGGACCGTCACGCCGTTGTCGGTGGCGTTCTTGAAGTGGCCGTCCAGGCCGTGCAGCTGCGCGGAGCTGGCGAAGTCGTCCTCGGGGGTGCCCATGCTCATCGAGATGACGTCGGCGAGGTGGTGGGACACGGTGTAGTACATCGCGGACATCAGCTCCGGGAACCCGGTGATGCCCTCGGTCTCGCTGACCGGCGTGGCGATGATCAGGATCTTCGCGCCGGGGGCGAGCGTGTGGATCATCGTGATGTCGAGGTCGGTCTCGCCGCCCCAGTCCTGGCAGTCGCCGGTGTTCACACCGGGGGCGGTGCACGCCGGAACCGCGCCGGCCGGCTCGATGGTCTGCAGGTTCGCCGCCGGCAGGCCGTTGTCCGCGTCGTACTGGTCGAGGTAGCTCTGGGCGTTCTTGTCGCCGAAGGCCACCAGCGTGGCGATCGTCAGGCCGGTGCCGTCGATGTGGTTCTGGTACAGCGGCGCGACGTCATAGGCCCGCTGCAGCTGCGGGGACGTCGACTGCAGCGCCTGCTCGACACGCTTGACCCGGTCCGGGAGCGTGGTGGCGGCGCCGACCCGGGTCACGGCGGCGCTGAAGTGGTGGTGCCCGGGGGCCGGGACGGGGACGGGTACCGGGTGCGGGATGGCGGCCGGCGCGGGGTCGGCGTTCACGGTGGCGGCGTGCGCGGCGACGCCCAGCGCGAGGGACAGCGCGACCGCCGCTCCGGCGGCTACGAGCCCTGATGTAGCCCGATGCATGACTCCTCCTGAGGGTGGCAAGGGAGGTGGCGGGATTGATGCCAAGTCTGGACATTGGCAAGGATTAGATGACGTGGCTACCCAAGGGTTTACCAAGAATCCGTCAAGTCCTGACGCAGGCTGCGCACATGTCGCGCGATGAAGATCCGGCGTCACGACCGCGACCCCCTTTGCCAGGAGCCTGAGAACCCTGCCGCAGGTCCGAGCTGCCGGGGCGCGGATACCGTGAAATCCTGGCGAAAGGAGGCCCGCTGGAGGATGCATGATGCGGACGACTGGCGAGACGCCGAACGGATCGCACGACAGGCGCGCGACGCAGGCACGAGGCACCGCGGAAGGTGGGCAGACCGGCGGGAAGCCCACCGACCTGCGACGGGACGGGCGGATCCGGCGGGCAGTTCAGTCGGCGCAGGCCAAATACACCGGGTCCTGGGCTGACGACCTGTGGGGCCGGCTGGGCGCGGTGGACTTCATGAACCAGGCGTTCATCCTGGCCGCCATGCTCCTGCTGTGCGCCTTCCCGTTCATGATCATCGCCGCCGCCCTGGCCGGGCGCTCAGCCACGTCGACGCTATCGCTGCGGCTGGGCTTGAACCATCAGGCCGCCGCCGATGTCGGTCACCTGTTCACCTCCTCCTCAGCGACCTCCGCGGCCATCACAGGCACCTCGTGGGTCTGGTTCGTCTTGAGCGGGGTCGCTGCGGCCTCCTCGATCCAGGCTCTGTACCTGCGGGTTTTCCAGCTGCGGCCGGTGAAATGGGACAAGCTGCGCGCGTTCGTCTGGCTGGCGCTGGCCGTGGGCTGGAGCATCCTGGGTACCGCGGCGGCGCACACGTTCTACACCAGCGCGCCGGTCGCGTGGTGGATCGTCAACATCGCCGGGTTCATCGTCTTCTGGTGGTTCACGATGTGGTTCCTGCTGGGCGCACGGGTCACGTGGCGCAGACTGATGCCGTGTGCCGTCGCCACCGGAATGTTCTGGATCGGCATGCTGGTCTTCTTCCATATCCTGTTCTCCGGCATGGTGACCGGCTCCTACCAGGAGTACGGGCCGATCGGGGTGGTGTTCTCCCTCATGTCGTTCTTCATCGCGATCGGCGTGGTGATCGCCCTCGGCGCGGCCACCGGAATGATGTGGCACGACCGCGGCTTGTCCTTCCGGGCCGCGGCCGGGAAACTGCGGCGGGCATCATGACCGCCCGCGCCGGCAGCGCCGGCCAGGACCAGGCCGCGGCCCGGCCCCCCGTGAGCAGGCTCGTTTGGACGATCGTGCGGGTGGTGGGGTCGATCGTGGCGATCGGGGCCCTGTACTACGTACTGCCGTTGGACCACTCCAGCACTTCACTCACCGTCGCCATGCTCGTGATCGGGCTGGTCGGGTTCGTCGTCCTGGTCGCCTTGCAGGTCGGTGGGATCGTCCGATCCCGGTATCCGGCGTTGCGGGCCGTGGAGTCGCTGGCCACCAGCGTCCCGTTCTTCCTGCTGCTGTTCGCCGCCACATACGTCGCACTGGCCAACCTGGTGCCTGCCAGCTTCGGCGAGCACCTCACCCACACCGATGGGCTCTACTTCACCGTCACCATCTTCTCCACCGTCGGGTTCGGCGACATCACCGCCAAAACCGAGACGGCGCGGCTGGTGGTCACCGGCCAGATGCTCACCGACCTGATCATCTACGGCGTGGCCATCAAGGTCTTCGTGCGCGCGGTCCGACGCGGCCAGCAGCGCAAAGCAGGCCCGGACAGCTCCCAGAGCGACGACGACGAATGATGCAGACCCGGCGGGCCCTATGAGGCCGGGTGCTTCGCCGCGGTGCGCTTGGCGAGCAGGCCCGCGAGCAGCATGACGAGCACGGCGAACCCCGCGCCGCACAGCGTCCACAGCACCCGGTAGCCCTCGGCGGCGTAGTTCGAAGGCTGCGGAAGGTCCAGCAGGATCAGGACTCCCGCGGCGATGGCCGCGCAATAGAACGCGTAGCTCAAGAAGCGGATGGCCACCCCATGCATCAACAGAAGGAGTGCGACTACTTCTAGTCCGCGCAGCACCGAGAAGAGCTTGAGTCCGTGTTCGCTGGCGGGCACCAGCAGCAACAACGCGGCGACGACGGCGCCCATCAGCGCCCCGGCAAGACGCTGGGCGGCCACGAGGGTGGACTGCTCCAAGCTCGGCTTCAGCGCGACGATGGCCGCGATCGGCATCCAGGAGCCGTGCGACAGGTCCAGCCCGAACGCGAGTGCGACGGTGGCGCCCATGACCAGCGCACGGATCACCGCGAACATGACCAACGGCTTGGTCAGCGGCCGGCGCGTGGTGTCACCGGGGAGCTCCTCGAACGGCTGGGGCCGGTCCCGACGCCCGCCGATCAGCCAGGCCAGGAACGTCGTGACGATCCACAACGCCGTTCCCCCGACCCAGGCGAGCACCTGAGCCCAGGTGTAACTGGTGATGCGGACGTGATGGTGCAGGCCGAACGACACCGCGACCGTGATGATGAACCAGATGTTGAGAAGCAGTGCGACGACGAACCTGCGCACACCGAACGCGGCCCCCAAGCCGGCCACGAGCGTGACCGCGAAGGTCACGAGTGCGAGCCAGCCCCAGGCCTGACCGCCGATGCCGAACCCCAGTGCGGTCACACCCGCGCCGAACAGCCCGAAGACGGCGATACGCCACGCACGGTTCGCATAGGCGCCACCGGGGTCGCTCAGGGCTGAGAACAGCAGACCGAACAACGCGCTCAGAAGGTACTGCTCGTAGCCGATCGCCCAGAGGATGAACAACGGCACCATGGCGACGTCCAGGAACCACACCCCGCGCGGCCAGTTGAGCCCCGCGGGGTTGAGCGCGAACACCTTCGACAGCCAGCCCATGACCGTCCGCCCGTGAACGGGCTGTCCCGCGGGTCTGCCGGCACCAGCCATGGTCACTCTCGCATCAGTCGCCCCTCTACCACCTTCAGCTTCAGTCTTCTCCACCTATATCGTGCTAAAACGGCCACAACGCGAAGGCGTCCGGACCGCGAAGGTCCGGGCGCCCGCTCCCGCGTCCGCCTCATCCGAAGCGGCCCCGCTCTCAGCCGGTGATGCTCGCCGCCCCGGTCTCCAGGTGCCCGGTCGCCCGGCGGCTCCACGAAGAGTCCGAGCTCACGGTGACCGTGAAGTCGTACCACCCGTTGTTGTACGCGACCGCGTTGAAGTAGTCGCTGACGGTCGCCCCGGCGGCCACCTGGTACGTCCACGGACCGTCGGTCCGGTAGTTGGTCGAGGTGATCGTGAACGTCACCGTGCTCGTACCGGTGTTCTTCATCGAGAACCACACCGCCTGCTGCCCGGTGTTCGGCGCCGGGGCGTAGTACGTGCCGGCCTCGGCGGTGGCGCCGCTGCCGTTGGCGTTGCCGGTGAAGCGCCGCAGGAAGCGGTTCGGGCCGACGACGGTCAGGTCGTACTGGCCGTTGCCGTAGTTGGTCCCGATGTTGAAGAAGTCCTTGACGCTGCCGTCGGTGCCGTTGCTGTAGGCGTTGACGGTGTACTGCCAGGGCCCGCCGGTGCGGTAGGCGTTCGCGTACGCCGAGAAGTGCGCGGCGGCGGTGGCCTGCGGGCCCTGGTTCGCCATCTCCAGCCAGATCAGGATCTGCCCGTTGGCGTCGTACTCGAGGTGGTCCACCCAGGCGTTCGGCTGGTACGGCAGCGCCCGCGCGGGCCGGGTGCCGCTCTCCTGCGTCGGCAGCGCGTTGTTCGCCGGGCTCGGGTTGGTCTGCGCGTTGCAGAACGACTGCCCGATCACCGTGCTGGTGGCGGGCAGGCTCGGCAGGCCGCTGACCGGGTTGGCGAAGTCGAAGGCGCCGGTGAGGTCGCCGCAGACCTGGCGGCGCCAGGCGCTGATGTTCGAACACGTCGCCGGGGTGCCCAGGGCGGCGGTCCAGGTCTCCAGGAAGCGGAGCACCGAGGTGTGGTCGTAGACCTGCGAGTCGACCCAGCCGCCGCGGGTCCACGGGGAGACCACGACCATCGGGACCCGGAAGCCCAGGCCGATCGGGGCGCCCTGGGTGCTCTCGTTCGCCGTGCCGGACGGCGCGACCGGCGGCGGGACGTGGTCGAAGAAGCCGTCGTTCTCGTCGTAGTTCAGGAACAGCACGGTGCTGTCGAACGTCGCCGGGTCCGCGGCCAGGGCCTGGATGACCAGGTTCACGAAGTGCGCGCCGTCGTTCGGCGGCGCGTCGGGGTGCTCGGAGAACGCCTGGCTGGCCACCACCCACGACACCTGCGGCAGCGTCCCGCCGAGCACGTCGGCCTTGATCGCCGCGGCGATGTCGTCCGGCGTGGAGCCGGTGGAGGGCACCGAGGACATGCCGCGCTGGTAGAGCGGGCTGGAGGTGGCCGCGCCGGTGAACTGCTTGAAGTAGGCCAGCGCGTTGTCGCCGAAGTTGTCGCTCGCGTTCTGGTACACCCGCCAGGACACCCCGGCGTTCTGCAGCGCCTCGGCGTAGGTCTGCCAGCTCAGGTTCGACTCCGAGCCGCCGTCGTACGCCGGGCCGCCGGCGGTGCCGTTCGGGTCGATCATGCCGGACCACAGGTAGGTGCGGTTCGGGCCGGTCGCCGACAGGATCGAGCAGTGGTAGGCGTCGCAGACCGTGTAGGCGTCGGCGAGCGCGTAGTGGAACGGGATGTCCGAGCGGTTCAGGAAGCCCATGGTCCGGTTGGATCCCTTGGCCGAGACCCAGTTGTCCATCTTGCCGCCGTTCCAGGCGGAATGCTGCGTGGACCAGCTGTGGTCCAGCGACCCGTCGCACTGCGCGAGGTCTTCCTTGCTGGTCCCGAACCACCAGGTGTTGGTGTCCGACAGCTGCCACGGGTACTGCCGCCCGGAGCCGTTGGGCTGGTTGAACACCGAGTAGCCGCCGGCGATCTGCACCGTCGCGCGGTCGGCGAACCCGCGCACCCCCTGCAGACTCCCGAAGTAGTGGTCGAAGCTGCGGTTCTCCTGCATCAGCACCACGACGTGCTTGACGTCGCGGATCGTCCCCGTGCCGGTGGCAGCGGCCTGCGATATCGAGCCGGGCAGGGACTCCAGGCCGAGGGTCGCGCCGAGGGCGGCGGCGGAGCCGAGGAAGGTGCGGCGGGAAACGGGCGCCACGATGGGGCCTCCTGGGATGAGGGGTGCGGTGGGGTGGTGGGGTGTGGGGAAACCTGAAGCATTCTCAACGATCGCGGCCGAACAGGCCAGACCCTCAAGAGCACGTTGGTCCACACTTTGCGAACCGGATTGGTCCTGTTCGCCGCGATGACCAGTCCGGTAAAGCTGAGCCCATGTACTTCCAGCACGCCGAAGCCATCCGGTCGGAGTTCCCGGGCCTGGCCGCCGCCGCCCTGACCACCTCCGGTATCACCACCGCGCCCGATGTCGCCGAGCAGGTCGACCGCTTCACGGCGATCGCGAAGGACCGCCTGGCCGGCGGCACCGAGTCCGACCTGGCCGAGATCAAGGCCTGGCGCCAGGCCTTCGCCAAGATGGGCCTGAAGCCCACGCAGTACCGCTGCGCCTCCGAAGCCTTGCTGCGCCGCCTGCGCAAGGAGGGCGACCTGCCCCGTATCCATCCCCTGATCGACCTGTGCAACGCGGTCTCGGTCGCATATGCGATCCCGGTCGCCGCCCTGGACCTGGACCAGATCTCCGGGGACCTGGAGGTCCGGCACGCGGGCGGCGACGAGGTCTACCACACCTTCGGCAGCACGACCGAGAACCCGGAGCCCGGCGAGGTGATCTTCGCCGACGCCGCCGGCCGGTCGCACGCCCGCCGCTGGACCAACCGGCAGAGCGGCCTGTCGGCGGTCCGCCCGGCCACCTCCCGGGTCCTGATCGTCGCCGAGGCGCTGCACGATTCGGCGGCCGAGGACGTCGCCGCCCTGATGAAGACGCTGGCCGAGGAGCTGGCCGCGGCCTGGGAGACGACGCCGGCCGCCGCGCTGCTCAGCGCGGCGGCACCACGGTTCGAAGCCTGAGCACGCGTCCTACAAGAACCCGCCGGACTGCCGCGACCACAAGGTGGCGTAGAGCCCGTCGCGCGCCAGCAGCGCCTCGTGCGTGCCCTCCTCGACGATCCGCCCGGCGTCGAGCACCACGATGCGGTCCATGCGGGCGATCGTCGACAGGCGGTGCGCGATCGCGATCACGGTGCGGCCCTCCATCACCTCGCCGAGGGTTTCCTGGATGGCCGCCTCGACCTCGGAGTCGAGCGCCGAGGTGGCCTCGTCCAGGATCAGGATCGGCGCGTCGCGGTGCACGGCGCGGGCCAGGGCGACCCGCTGCCGCTGCCCTCCGGACAGGCGGATCCCGCGTTCCCCGACCAGCGCGTCATAGCCGCGCCGCCCCTGCGCGTCGCGCAACGCCGCGATGAACCCGTCGGCGGCGGCCTGCCGGGCCGCCGCCTCGACCGCCGCGTCGTCGGAGGCGATGCCGCCGGCGATGTTCTCGCGCACCGAGCGGTGCAGCAGCGTCGCCTCCTGGGCCACGACGGCGAACTGCCGCCGCAGGCTGTCCTGGGTGACGTCGGCGATGCGGTGGCCGTCGATCCAGATCGTGCCGGACTCGGCCTCGTAGAACCGCAGCAGCAGGCTGACGACCGTCGACTTGCCCGCCCCGGACCGGCCGACCAGGCCGACGCGCTCGCCGGCGGCGACGTCCAGGCTCAGGCGGTCCAGCCCGCCGGCGCCGCGTCCGTAGTGATGGCTGACGCCCTCGAACCGGATGCGTCCCTTGGCCGGCGGGAGGATGACAGCGTTCGGCGAATCCTCGACGGCCAGCGGCTGCGCGACGGTGCGCAGCGACCGGTCCAGCTGCCCGAGCGCGCCGAACATGTCCGAGAGCGCGTCGAGCAGCCACTCCCCCATCGACGTGATGCGCAGGCTGAGCGCCGAGGCCGCCGCGACCAGCCCGATCGCCGCCGCGCCGGCCTGCCACAGCACGATGCCGTAGCCGACCAGGCCGACCAGCAGCCCGCCGCCCAGTGCCGTCATGCTCGCGTTGATGGTCACCTCGACGCGCTGCACGTCCAGGTACGCGCGGCGCGCGGCGGCGAAGACCCGCCGGTCGTCTGCCTCGCGGTCCGGGAACAGCGCCAGGGTGTCGGCGTTGGCGTAGGTGTCCACGAGCAGCCCGGTGAGCTCGGACTCGGTCTCCTGCATGCGCTCGTGGGCCGCCCGATAGCGCGGGACGAGCCACACCAGCAGCGCCGAGTACAGCACGATCCACGCCGCGAGCGGGAGCACCAGCCGCGGGTCGATCGACGCGATCAGCCACACCGACCCGGCCAGGTAGACCGCCACCGACACCAGCGTGTGGATGACGGCGTAGGAGGCTGTGGCGGCGGCCGTGCCGCCGTCGCGGACCCAGGTGGCGATGCGGCCGGCGAGGTCGTCGCGGAACCAGCCCACCGACTGGCGCGAGACGTAGCGGTGCAGCCGCCAGCGCGCCAGCGACTGGGCGTTGACCCGGAAGGCGATGTCGTCCAGCCCCTCGCCGCAGACGTGGATCAGCGGCCTGACGATCACCACCAGCACCGCGGCCAGGACCAGGCCGCGGCCGTGTTCGGGCCAGAACCGGTCCCGGCTGGTCGCGGTGAGCACATCGACCAGGCGGCCGGCGTACCCGATGAGCCACACCTCGATCGCGGCGCTGGCGACCGTGGTGGCCAGGGCGAACAGGACGACCGTGCGCAGCGGCCGGAACTCGCGGGTCAGGAACCGCCGGGCCGCCGCGGGCGGGGTGCCGGGATTGTGGCGGTCGGGACGGAAGGGGTCAGCAGAGTTCTCCAACAGACGGAACAGCAAGGGGTGCCCTCCGGGCGGTTTCGGCGAACAAGGGTCCGGGGCGTCCCGTGGCGGCCATGTCCGTCTCCATCCGTTCCGTGGGCTGTTCCGTCGGCTGGGTGTTCCGACGCGCGCAGGCTACCGCTGCGCGCGCCCGGCTGCACTTGGTTAACGCTTGATCGCCACACCCGCGTACATCGCGATGTCCTGGTCGCGGATCGGCGCCGCGCCGGCGTCCGGCCGCCAGTGGTGCACCAGCGCGACACCGGGGTCGAGCAGTTCGAAGCCCTCGAAGAAGGCCTCGGTCTCGCCCTTGTCGCGCACCTGCAGCGGGATCCCGCGGGCGTTGTACTCCCGGCTGACGCCGCCGACGCCGACCGGGTCGGTGTCGCCGGTGAAGACCGTCAGCGCCAGGAAGCTGCCCGGGACCAGCGCGTCCATGAAACGGCGCACGGTGCCCTGCGGGTCGTCGGAGTCCAGCACGAAGTGCACGATCGCGATCAGCGACAGCGCCACCGGCTTGGAGAAGTCCAGGACCTCGCGCAGCCGGGGGTTGTCGATGATCGACTCCGGGTCGCGGAAGTCCGCGTCCACGTAGCAGGTGGCGCCCTCCGCGGTGCTGGACATCAGGGCCCTGGCATGGGTCAGCACGATCGGGTCGTTGTCGACGTAGGCCACGCGCACCTCCGGGGCGATGGCCTGGGCGATCTCATGCACGTTCGGGGAGGTGGGGATGCCGGTGCCGATGTCCAGGAACTGCCGGACGCCGTACTCCTCGGTCAGGTGGCGCACCGCGCGCTGCATGAAGTCGCGGGTGGTCCGCATCGAGACCGGCAGGGCCGGCCAGGCCTCGACCGAGGCCTTGGCGGCGATCCGGTCCGCCTCGAAGTTGGTCTTGCCGCCGATCAGGTAGTCGTAGACGCGCGCCGAGTGCGGCACGTCCATCCGCAGGTCCACCGCGGGGTAGTCGTCCTCTTTCGGCGCCTGCCCGGCCCGGACCTCGTTCGTCATCGCCCACCCTTTCGTCGCGTGCCGCGCAGCGCGGCGCAGGACCGCCATGATCGCGGTCCTCGAAGCGCATGATAACGAAATACCCGCGCGAAGGCGGCAGGGCTCTGGTATCAGGACTCTGTGAAACTTCAACCACCGAACGCGGGTGATCCAACCGGTCACACACGGTTCATCTGAGGACTCTGTCTTCCTCCTGACATCGCGGCTAACCTCCACCGCGGAGCAAACCCCACGCTCCGGCGATTGCCACCCAGGAGGTACCCACCCATGACAGCACCCTGGCTCCGCCGCTTCACGGCCGGCGCCGCGACGCTCGGCGCCGCCGTGCTCGCACTGGCCGCGACCATCGCGCCGGCCGCCGCGGACACCGGCTCGTCCCCGGTGTCCCACAGCACCGTGGTCGGCCTGCACAACACGTACGACGACGGGGCCGAGTTCCCGCACCTGGCCAACGCGCTGGACGCCGGGACGTCGATGATCGAGCTCGACACCTGGACCGACGTGTTCACGAACGAGTGGAAGGTGAGCCACAGCAACCCGCTGGGGAACAACAACAACTGCGTCGACGCCGCCAAGCCGGCCGACATCTACACCGGCTCGGCGAACAAGGACCTCGGGTCCTGCCTGGACGACGTCAAGTACTGGCTGGCCTCGCACACCACCTCCGGGCCGCTGTACATCAAGCTGGAGATGAAGCAGGGCTTCGAGGCCGACTACGGCCTGGGCCCCTCGCAGCTGGACGCGCTGATCAACGCCCACCTCGGCAGCCTGGTGTACCGGCCCGCGGACCTGCTCAACGGCACGTACCCGAACCTGGACGCGGCCGCGAAGGCCGACGCCTGGCCGTCCCGCTCGGCGCTGGCCGGCAAGGTCATCCTCTACGTCATCCCCGGCACGGTGGAGCTGGCCAACCCGTTCGACACCCTGCACACGGACGTCGAGTACGGCACGTACCTGAAGAACCTGGCGGCCGCCGGCAACGTGTCGCAGGCCGCCGTCTTCCCCTGCGTCCTGGGCGCGCAGACCGGCGACCCGCGCAGCCAGTACTCGGACACCTCGATCCGGCCGTGGTTCGTGGTCTTCGACGGCGACGCCAACACCTTCGTCACCAGCGTCGACACGTCGTGGTACGACACCGACCACTACATCCTGATCATGACCGACGCGCAGAACGTCGCCCCGGCGCTCAGCGACACCGCCCCGAGCCAGTCCGACGCCCAGGCCCGGGTGGCGCTGCTGGCGAGCAAGCACGCCAGTGTGGTCTCGACCGACTGGACCGGCCTGCCCGCGGTGCTGTCCGAGGTCCTGCCGCGCGGCTGAACCACCTGCTCAAAGCCGCTTTTCCCACCGCTCGGCCGGGTTCTCACGGCCGGGCGGTGTGCTGTCCGCCCCCGCCGCGCGCCGTTGACAGGAAACCAAATGGTTTCCTATTGTGGAAGCCATGGACCCCGTGTTCAAGGCCCTGGCCGACCCGACGCGCCGAGCACTGCTGGACGAGCTGTTCGCCGACGACGGCCAGACCCTGGCGGCCCTGACGGCGCGGCACGAGATGACACGCATCGCCGTGGCCAAACACCTGCGGATCCTGGAGGAGGCGGGCCTGGTCGTGACCCGCCGGCGCGGCCGGGAGAAGCTGCACTTCCTCAACCCGGTCCCGATCCGCCAGGTCCACGACCGCTGGGTCGGCAAGTACACCGAGCAGTGGGCTGCCGGGCTGGTGGGCCTGAAGCGTGAGCTGGAGGAACTCATGGAGCGCGTCTTCGAGATCTACATCCGCACCACGCCCGAACGGCTGTGGGAGGCGATCACCGATCCCGACATCCGGGCGAAGTACCACTTCGGCCTGGAAGT
Organism: Catenulispora sp. GP43; assembly: GCF_041260665.1. Classification (NCBI taxonomy): domain Bacteria; kingdom Bacillati; phylum Actinomycetota; class Actinomycetes; order Catenulisporales; family Catenulisporaceae; genus Catenulispora; species Catenulispora sp. GP43. The sequence goes on from NZ_JBGCCT010000038.1 coordinate 55,975, forward strand.
GGAGTCCGACTGGACCCGGGGCTCGCGGTACGAGCTGAGGCACCCGGCGGCCGAGCGGCCGATCATCGAGGGCGAGAACCTGGTGGTCGATCCGCCGCGCCGGCTGGTGCAGACCATGCGCGCGCTGTGGGGCCCGCAGGCCGAGGCCGCCGGGACGACCCGGGTGACCTGGGAGATCGAGCCGGTCGGCGACTCGTGCCGGCTGACGGTCGTGCACGACCAGCTGCCGCCGGACGCCCCGTCCGAGGTCTACGGCGGCTGGCCGATGGTCCTGTCGGGGCTGAAGACCTGGCTGGAGACCGGGGAAAGGCTCACGACGCCCGGATCGCTGATGTACGGCACCGACAACTGAGAATCAGGAGACCGTCATGAACCAGACCACCATCACCGACATCGGCACCGTGGGCATCCCGGTCAGCGACCAGGACAAGGCGCTGGAGTTCTTCACCGGCACGCTCGGCTTCGACAAGCGCCTGGACATGCGCGCCGGCGAGAACTTCCGCTGGGTCACGGTCGCCGCGCCGGGCGCGCGGGTGTCGGTCGCCCTGGTCGGTATCGGCAACGGCGGCGGCACCGTCGGGCAGGACACCGGCATCCGCTTCATGGTCCCCGACGCCGAGGCAGAGCACACCGCCATGCGGCAGCGCGGCATCGAGGTCGGGGACCTGCTCCGGTGGCCGGGGGTGCCGCCGATGTACGAGTTCAAGGACCCGGACGGCAACCGGTTCGAAGTCGTCGAGACTGTCGAGGACGCCAAGACCGCCGAGAGCGCCTCGGCTGGCGTCTGATCAGCCGGCCTCGGCGTCTCAGACGGCCTCGACCTTCACCCCGTGCCAGAACGCGACCCGGTCGCGGACATGCTCGGCCTCGGCCTTGGGCTCGGGGTAGAACCAGGCGGCGTCAGCGTTGGCCTCGCCGCCGACGGTGACGGTGTAGTAGCTGGCCAGGCCCTTCCACGGACAGACGGTATGGGTGTCGCTGGCGGCGAAGAACTCGCTGTTCAGCGACCCCGCCGGGAAGTAGTGGTTACCCTCCACCACCACGGTGTCGTCACTCTCGGCCAGCACCTGGCCGTTCCACACGGCGCGCATCGCCATTTCGCATCCTCCTGGGTCGTCTTACCGATCACAACCAGCCTCGGCCGCGGATGCTTCCCGCGGGCCGGGCACCTGCGACGACGGCGGGGACCATCCCCTATTGTGTGGCGGACATCGCAGGGCAATGCTGGTGCTGCCCTCCCCCGTGTTCCGACCCTGAGAAGGTACGAAAATGGCCGCCGCCTCCATATCGAACGCCTCGATCGCGCGCATCGCGCAGCTCGTCGGGTTCTCCGTCGTCGCCGCGGCGCTGGCCGTGGTCTCCTGGCGCGGCACGAGCCTGAACCTGCCGGACGTGGGCCAGTTCGCCGGCATCATCGGCTCGGGATTCCTGGGCGGGATCATCAACCCGCTGATGAAGACGCTGGAGGGGCCCGACAACGCCGGGCAGCCGGCCGGCGGCTCGCAGGTGGTTAAGACCGTCGAGGCGGCACAGGACGGCGCCGCGACCGCGCTCGGGCAGAAGAGCGACCTGCTGTGGGAAGCCGCCGTGGCGATCGGGGCCGCGGCCATCGTGGCGGCCGCCCTGGCGCTGGCGATCAACGGCGAGCACCACATGAACGCCGCCGCGGCGCTGACGGCGCTGGCGACAGCGTTCGGGGCGCTGTTCGTCGACACTACGAAGATCACGCATCCGGTGAACGCGAGCTGAGTTGAGCTGAGCCGGGCCGAGGGCCTGGGACGCCGGGCGCCAGGTCCTACGACGGCGCGTAGGCCAGGATCTGCAGGTCGATGTACTGACCGTTGCTCGCGTCCTGGTCTTCGGCGGTGACCTTGGCGACGGCGGTCCGGCCGTTCAAGGCGGCGACGCACAGCTGGTCGCCGACCTTGACCGCCGCCTGATACACCGCGTGTCCCTGAAGCAGAGCGGAGCAACTTGCCGCCGTCGGGCTCTTGTCCTCGGTCCACGCGGCGATGTTGTCGGGGCCCACGAGCGTCGCCTGGGGTCCCACCTGCAGGCCGAAGACCAGGCCGGCGCCCGGGATCGGGCCGGCGGTGACGTGCTCGCCGTTCATGGTGACGCGGACGGTGCCCTGCCACGGCCCGGGCTTCGTCGGGCTGGTCGTCGGCGCCTTCGTGGGGCCGGTCGCGGTCGTGGTCGGACCGGAGGCGGTGGCGGACGTGGTCGAGCCCGGCGCGGTATGTCCGTTGCCGGGCTGCCCACCGCCGCCGCCCTGTGTCACGGAGACGACGACCGCCACGAGCGCGGCCACCCCGGCCAGGACCGCTGCCTGGTAGCGGACGAGCTTCGGCGCACGGATGCGCTGCGGCGCGGACACGGTACCGGTAGCGGCGTCGGTAGCCGTATCGGTGCCGGTGCCGGTGCCGGATTCGACTGGCGGCTGCGGCAGCACGAAGAAGGAGGCGACGTAGCGTCGCCAGAAGGTCTGGCCGCGCCAGTCACGCTCCGGCGCGGGGCCGGAACCCAGGCCGGTGAGCGACGACCAGTAGCGGCGCCCGATCGGACCGCGGCTCACGCCTGCTCCTCGGCGGTGGGCTGCTTCGGGATCAGCGCGGTCGCCGGCTCGGCCGCCGGACCGGTCGGGTGGTCGGCTGCCAGCTCGGCCGCGCGTTCAGCTACCGTTTCCGCCGCGCGTTCCGGTGCCGACTCGACCGGGTGCGCCATCGCGTGCTCGACTGCCAGCTCATGTCCGGCATCGCTCGCCGACCCGCCCACGATCTCGAAGGCCGCGCCGAGCCGCGCCGAGCCCAGCTGCCGCAGCACCGTCGGCGCCGAGCATCCGACAGCGATCGCCGCGTACGCCCCGGTCACCTGCGAGTGGAACAGCAATCCGGCGACCGCGCCGAGCAGGACCCGGGTCAGCCCCGCCGCCACGTCCGAGAGCGGGTCGACGTACGCCGACAGCGCGGGCCCCGCCGTCGCGGGCTGCCGGGTCAGCGCCTGATGCCGGGCGGCGTTCCAGGCCAGGACCCGGTCGGAGCTCACCACCGCCTCGACCACCGCGCCGCCGATCGCGCCGTATCCCATGGCCAGCAGCCAGTCCACCCGCGTCTCCCCCAAGTCCGATGGCAGCATGCCGTGGTCGTCGGGCGAACAGCATTACAGAACGTTGTGTCGAAGCGGAAGTCGGGAGGCCCCAGAGGCCGATTTGCCCGGACTCAGGAGGCTGCCGGCACCGCGATCGCGTCGATGGCGGCGCGCGTCTCGGCGTCCAGCCGTACCTGTCCGGCGGCGATGTTCTCGGCCAGGTGCGCCGCATCGGTCGTGCCCGCGATCAGCAGCGTGTGCTGGTAGTGCGCGAGGTGCCAGGCCAGGCCGACCTGGACCGGCGTGACGCCCAGCGCCTCGGCCGCGGCGCGCACCGCCGGCTGGTCCACCACCTTCGGGAACTGCGGGAACGCCGAGCCCAGCGGGAAGAACGGTACCCACGCGATGCCGTGCTCCCGGCAGACGTCGAGCACTGGTTCGCTGGTGCGGTCGACCGGGCTGTGCGAGTTCTGCACGCACACGATCCCGGCGGGCAGCGCGTGCCGGAGCTGGCCGGCGTCGACGGCGCTCAGCCCGATGCCGTCGATCTTGCCCTCCTCGCGCAGGGCGATGAACTCGGCGAGCTGGCTGTCGAGGTCGACGACCTGGTCGCCCTCGGCGACGATCCCGGGCGCGTGGTCGAGGCGGCGCAGGTTGACCACGCCGAGGCGCTCGGTGCCCAGCCGCGCCAGGTTCGCCTCGACGCTGGCCCGCAGCTGCTCGGGACGCTGCGCCGGCACCAGCGCTCCGCCGGCGTCACGCTCGGCGCCGACCTTGGTCGCGAGCACGAGGTGGTCCGGATAGGGGTGCAGCGCGGCGCGGATGAGGTCGTTGGCGTTGGCGGCGGCGGTTCCGTAGAACTCGGCGGTGTCCAGGTGGTTGATGCCGCTGTCGATCGCCGTGCGCAGCAGGGCCACGGCGGCGTCGGGGCTGAGTGCCGGACGGCCCGGACGGTGCTCGGCCAGCTGCATCGCGCCGTAGCCGATGCGCGCGACCTGGTGTCCGGCCAGGGTGGCGGTGCCGCCGGGGGCCGCGGTGCCGGCCATGTCGGTGCTGCTCATATCCCGTTCCCGTCTGTGAGATGAGATAGTGGGGGAACAACCGGAGGAGCCTCCGGTAACCCTCACGCTAGCAGAAACGGAGGAGCCTCCGCTTTATGTCCACCGGATCAGCCCGACCAGCCCCGGCCCGCGCGGACGCCCAGCGCAACCGCCGGCGCCTGATCGAGGTAGCCCAGCACGCCTTCACCGCCGGCGACGGCAAGGTCTCCCTGGAGGCGGTCGCCAAGGAGGCCGGCGTCGGCATCGGCACCCTCTACCGCCACTTCCCCACCCGCGAAGCCCTGGTCGAGGCGGTCTACCTGGCCGAGCGCGGGCGCCTGTGCGAAGCCGCCGACGAGCTGCTGGCCCAGCAGCCGCCGGACCGCGCCCTGCGCACCTGGATGGACCGCTTCGCCGACTACATCGCCACCAAGCGCGAGATGGCCGACGCCCTGCGCGCGCTGATCGCCGACGGCACCGTCACCCGCTCGCAGGCCCGCGAGGAGCTGTCGAAGGCGGTACGCCGGCTGCTCGACGCGGGCGCCGAGGCGGGGACGCTGCGCGCTGACGTCGCGGCCGAGGACGTGGTCACGGCGCTGGTGGGGGTGTTCTCGGTGTGCACGCTGCCCGAGCAGCGGGAGCAGGCGGGGCGGTTGCTGGATCTGCTGATGGACGGGCTGCTGCGGGTGTAGGGCGGTTGAGATTCGGCCGGTCGCCGGCCGCCAACCACCCGCCGCCACAGCTCACCGCCTCATGGCAGCTCAGCCGCCGCTTTACCGCCCTGCCGCAACTCGCCCGCTGCCCGCTGCGCGTCGCATCACGGCAGCTCAGCCACCGCTTCCTCCGCCGCCGCCTTCTCCTTCTCCTGCTCGGCAGCCGCCTGCGCCGCCACCACCTTCGTCCGCCGCCGCAGCACCTCCGCGGCCGCCGCCGTGCTGAGCGCGAAGGCCCCGACCAGCATCGCCGGGGAGTTCAGCCGGTTGCCGGTGGCGTGGTCGACCGAGTACCGCCCCGGTCCGGCCACCGCCAGGCCGGCCGCGGCCAGCCCGAGGAACGCCGGGTACTCATAGCCGCCGGTGCTGTTGAAGAACCCCTTGGGCCGGTGCACCTCCACCGCGGCCGACATCGCCCCGATCGCCGCCGCGCCGCCGACCGGGGTCGCGGCGCCCAGCGCCAGCAGTGCGCCGCCGCCCGCCTCGCCGAGTCCGGCCATGAGCGCGTTCGGCAAGCCGGGGCGGAAGCCCATCGCGTGCATGCCCGCCGCCGCGCCCTTCAGGCCGTGGCCGCCGAACCAGCCGAACAGCTTCTGCGTGCCGTGCGCGATCAGGACGCCGCCGGTGCCCAGTCGCAGGGCCAGCAGGCCCAGGTCGGTACGTGTCAGGCAGGCCATCGGGGGCTCCTTACCGCCGGCAGGTCGGGTTGCCCCTCCACTATCGGCCGGGAGCCCGCCGCGCGCCGCCTGGGACCCGCCAGTCGGTTATCCTCGACCACATCGCAGACCATCGGGAGGCACACGGGGTGAACGACGAGGAATACCGCGTCGACGACCTCGCGCGCCTGTCCGGGATGACGGTCCGCAACATCCGCGAGCACCAGTCCCGCGGCCTGCTGCCGGCCCCGACCGTCCGCGGCCGCGTCGGCTACTACGGCCCCGAACACCTGGCGCGCCTGGAGCAGATCAAGCGCCTGCAGGCCGAGGGCTTCACCCTGGAGTCGATCCGCCGCATGCTCGGCGGCGGCGCCGAGTTCGCCTCCTTCGCCGCCGCGGTCCACCAGGCCTTCGACGACGGCGACAAGCGCGTGGTCCGCCTGGAGGACATCCACACCCTGTTCCCAGGGCTGGACACGGGCGACGAGGACACCACGGACTCCGCGGGCTCCGCGGGCTCCACAGACACCACGGACTCCACGAACACCGCCGCCTCCGACCCCGACCGCAGCACCGCCCTGCTGAACTCGGCCGTGGACCTGGGCCTGCTGCGCCCCCTGGGCAACGGCCGCTTCGAGGAACGCTCCCCACAGCTGACCCGCATCGGCGCCGAGCTGATGGCCCTGGGCATCCCCCCGGACAGCGCCCTGAAGGCGGCGGCCGAGGCACGGACGCATGTGCAGGCCGTGGCGAAGTCCTTCGTGCAGCTGTACGTGGACCAGATCTGGGCCCCCTTCGAGGCCGCGGGCTACCCCGCCGACCGCTGGCCGGACATCATCGGCGGCCTGGACCGGCTGCGTCCGCTGGCGCTGGACTCGATGCTGGCGCTCATGCGGATGGCGCTGGACGAGGCCGCGACCCGGCTGATCGAGGAGCGCGCGGGGCTGCGGTAGACGGCCCAGACCCACCAGCCATACTCAGTTCACTGACATATGCCAGTGAACTGAGTATGCTCGCTGCCATGTCCGAGCGATCGCTCCAAGAACCCACCATCCTGCTCCTGACAGCCCTGGCCGACGCACCGAAACACGGCTACGCGCTGATGCAGGAGGTCGACACCATCTCCTCCGGCCGAGTGCGCCTGCGCACCGGAACCCTGTACGGAGCCCTGGACCGCCTGCTCCAACAAGGCCTGATCCGCATTGACAGCGAAGAGGTCGTCGACGGACGCATGCGCCGCACCTACGCCTTGTCCGACAACGGACGCGAGGTCCTCGAAGCCGAGGCCGAGCGGCTGCAGGCGACAGCCGAGGAGGCGCGCCGACGACTGAGCGCCGGCCGCCAGCGGGCTCGGATCCAGGGCCAGGGGGCCGGGGCATGAGCGGCGGCACGGATCCGGCGTTCGCGCAGCGACTCCTCACACCGGCTCTGCGCCTCTACCCGAAGAGCTACCGCGATCAACAGGGGTCTGAGATAGCCGGCACCTACACGGCGGCCACCGCCGGCGCCACCCGCGCGGAGATCCTTCGTGAAGCGCTCGACGTCGCCCGCCACGGCCTGCGAGTCCGCCTGCGCCTGACCTCCGACCGGTACGGCGGTGCCGTCGTCGGCGCGGCGCTGCCCTACGTTCTCGGCAGCGTCGCCGGCCTTTCCGGTGTCATGCTCTATCTGATGTTCCGGGGCGGGATCAACACGCACCACGAGGATTTCCTCTTCCGCATCCGCTTCGAGACCGGTCAGGGCTCCGACGGCGCTGTCCTTGCCTACATCCCGGTGTCAGTACTGGCCGCCGCGAGCGCAATGGCCCTGTCCGCGTTGGTCGGCCGCTGGGCCTTGGCCCGGTGGTTCGCCGTGGCCACACTGGTCGCCGCGGCCGTCACCATCGCGGTCGTCTTCGAACTGCGGCGCGGAGCCCACATCTATGTCCTGACAACGTTCCCCGGGTTCGAGATGCCGCTGATGCTGGCGGCCTTCGCAGCGCTGGTGCTCGCCGTACCTCCAGAGGCCAGAGCCCTTGCCGGGCATCGGATTCCCACGATCGCGGTCGCACTGGCCGTCACCGGAATGCTCCAGCTGGCATGGCAGCGCGAGGGCTTCGCCTGGTCGCTGATCACTGCGATGCCGGGGGTCGTCGCCGCCGTCCTGGCCCTGGCGCTGGCCGCCGGGCTGCGCAACGGCCTCGCGCCCGGCGCCGTGGCGCTGGCCTGCGGCCCCTGGCTGATCCAGCCGCTCACCGGCGACCTGTACGACTACGGCTACGACGGCACTCAGTACGTCCTGCTCGTCGCGCTCGGCATCATCCTGGTGCTCGCGGCGGGAAGCCGCCACCACCGAAATCGAATGTCGGCAGCGAAACCGCCCTGGTAACCTCCCCATCGCGGACGGGGAGCGGGGGATGCATCAATGGGGCTGGACGCCTTCTTCGACGGCCTGGAAAAGCTCATGGACGAGCTGCGCGAGCGCTGGCCGCGCGCCACGTTCTGGGTGATCGTCGCGCTGTGGTCGCTGGCCGCCGCCATTCCCACCGCGGGGGCCGCGCTGACCGGGGCCGGCTGGTTCAGTATCCTGATTCCGCTGGCGCCGCTGATCGTCATAGGGCTGACATACTGGGGCGGCGTCGAGTGGATCCCCACGTGGCTGTGGGTCACGGCGCTCTCGGTGTGGGCGCTGCTGCCCGGCGGTCTGGCGTCGGCGGGGCCGAAGGACGGTGCGGCCAAGACCGCGACCGCCGCCTTCCTGTTCTGTTACGGGCAGCTGCTTGTCGCGCTGCTGACCGCGATCTGCGTCCGACGCGGGTTCTCGGTGCGGACGCCGTTCGCGCAGCTGCGGCTGACCCGGCTGCGCCTGGTCGCGGCGGCGTTCCCGCTGGCCCTGTCGTTCCGGCCCGACCCGAGCCGGCCGGGGAAGGGCGCGAGCTGGCACGAGTTGGCGTGGTTGCTGGTCTTCGCGACGGTCATGGCCGCCTGCGCACTGCCCGGTGCGCGCAAGGCGCTGCTGGCCGCGCTCGCCATCGCCGGCGGGGCCTGGGCGATCCTGGCGCACGCCGCGCCAGGTGACCGCTGGGCCCAGATCGGCGAGAACGGCTGGCTCTGGGCCACCGGCTGCTACCAGTGGCTGCGCACCTCGCGGCAGGACTTCTGGCACGGCGGGCACGAGCGCGTGACCTGGCAGCGGGCCGCCTGAGCGCGGAAAGGACGGGGCGAGCGATGCCCAGCTCAGACGGCCCAGAAGCCGCCTGCCCGCCAGTGAGCACCGCCCGCCCCGCCCGGTCATCGCAGACCCGCGGGACCTGCCGGATCAGCCCGATCAGCCCCGCTTCTCCGGCGCGGCGGCCGAAGCGCACGTCGCCGCATCCGCCGCATCCGCCGCACCCTCCGCGCCCGCCGCCCCACCGGCCCGACCGGCCCGACCGCCCGCGACTCCCCCGTGAGCGTCTCCCCCATGCGCGACATCGAACAGATCCGGCGCAGCCCGCCGCACCGCATCAGCTTCCGCATCGTCCCCCCGCGCCTGCGAAGCCCGCTCGGCCTCGACCCGGGCCAGATACCGCTCCACCTCCTCGCGCACCGTCGCCTCGCTCCACCCCAGCACCGGCGCCATCAGCGCCGCCACCTCCGGTGCCGCCGCGACGCCGCGGTCCCAGGACTCGATCGAGATGCGGGTGCGCCGCGTCAGCACGTCCTCCAGGTGCAGCGCGCCCTCGTGCGAGGCCGCGTAGACCGCCTCGACCCGCAGGTAGTCGTCGGCGCCGGCGATCGGCTCGGCCAGCGACTCGTCGGCCGCGATCAGCTCCAGCAGTTCGTCGACGCAGGACCCGTACCTGCGCAGCAGGTGCTCCACGCGTACCTGGTGCAGGCCGGTGCGGCGGGCGAGCCTGCCGCGCTCGTTCCACCGCGCCGCGAAGCCCTCCGCGCCCAGGACCGGGACCTTGTCGGTCACCGAGTCCGGGATCTTCGCGCCGTCCGTGGTGTCCAGGTCCTCGACCGCCGCGTCGACGACGTCCTTGGCCATCACCCGGTACGTGGTGTACTTGCCGCCGGCCACGACCGTCAGGCCGGGCGCCGGCGAGGCGACGATGTGCTCGCGGGACAGCTTCGTGGTCTGATCCGCGGTGCCGGACAGCAGCGGACGCAGGCCCACGTACACGCCCTCGATGTCCTCCTCCGTCAGCGGCTTGCTGAGCACCGCGTTGGCATGCTCGAGCAGGTACTCGATGTCGGCACGGCTGGCCGCCGGGTGCTCGCGGTCCAGATCCCAGTCGGTGTCCGTGGTGCCGACCAGCCAGTGCCGGCCCCAGGGGATGACGAACAGCACGCTCTTCTCGGTCCGGGAGATCAGCCCGGTGCGCAGGTCGATCCGGTCGCGCGGCACCACCAGGTGCACGCCCTTGGACGCCCGCACCGAGATCGACGCCCGCAGCTGCGCCAGCTCGTGGATGTCGTCCGTCCACACCCCGGTCGCCGCCACCACCTGCCGGGCCTTGACCTCGATCCGGCCGCCGCCCTCCAGGTCCTCGACCACGGCGCCGGTGACCCGGCCGCCCTCGCGCAGCAGCCCGGTCACGCGCGTGCGCGTCGCCACGCGCGCCCCGTACTGCGCCGCGGTGCGCGCCAGCGCCATCACGAACCGCGCGTCGTCGACCTGCGCGTCGTAGTACTGGATCGCGCCGACCAGCGAGTCCGACCGCAGCGCCGGCGCGCGCCGCAGCGCCGCGGTCTTGGTCAGGTGCCGGTGGCGCGGCAGGGCGCGGGCGCCGCCCATGGTGTCGTAGAGCATGACGCCGGCGCCTATGTAAAAGCGCTCCCATATCCGGTGCCGCAGCGGCAGCAGGAAGGGGACCGGGCGGACCAGGTGCGGCGCGATCCGGTTCAGCAGCAGCCCGCGCTCGGTCAGCGCCTCGCGTACCAGGCCGAAGTCGCGCTGCTCCAGGTAGCGCAGACCGCCGTGGATCAGTTTGCTGGAGCGGCTCGACGTCCCGGCGGCCCAGTCGCGGGCCTCGACCAGGGCGACGGACAGCCCGCGGGTGGCGGCGTCGAGCGCGGCCCCGGCCCCGACCACGCCGCCGCCGATGACCAGGACGTCGAACTCCTCCTCGGCCATCTGCTGGAGCGCGCCGAGGCGGTACTGGGCGCCCAGAGGTGTGGATTGCACGGTGTTTCCTCCGTTTGTACTACGGGTGGACGGGACGGGGGCGGGCCCGAAGGCCCGCCGCGGTCGATCGATCAGTCCTCGAAGTCGACCCAGTTCAGCGTCCGGTCCACGGCCTTCTTCCAGTTGCGGTAGCCCTTGGCGCGCGCGGCCTCGTCGGCCCGCGGCTGCCAGCGCTTGTCCTCGTTCCAGTTGCTGACCAGCTCGTCGGTGCTGCTCCAGAAGCCGACGGCCAGGCCCGCGGCGTAGGCGGCGCCCAGGGCCGTGGTCTCGGCGACGACCGGCTTGGACACCGGCACGCCGAGCACGTCGGCCTGGATCTCCATGGCCAGCTCGTTGGCGGTGACGCCGCCGTCCACGCGCAGCACGTCCAGCCGGACGCCGGAGTCCTGCTCCATCGCCTCCACGACGTCGCGGGTCTGGTAGGCGATCGACTCAAGGGTGGCGCGGGCCAGGTGGGCGTTGGTGTTGTAGCGGGACAGCCCGACGATGGCGCCGCGGGCGTCCGAGCGCCAGTACGGCGCGAACAGGCCGGAGAAGGCCGGCACGAAGTACACGCCGCCGTTGTCCTCGACCTGCCGGGCCAGCGACTCGCTCTGCGCGGCTCCGGAGATGATGCCGAGCTGGTCGCGCAGCCACTGCACGGCCGAGCCGGTCACCGCGATGGAGCCCTCCAGGGCGTAGACGGCGTCCTGGTCGCCGAACTTGTAGGCGACCGTGGTCAGCAGTCCGTTCTCCGAGCGGACGATCTCCTTGCCGGTGTTCAGCAGCAGGAAGTTGCCGGTGCCGTAGGTGTTCTTGGCCGAGCCCGGGGTGAAGCAGACCTGGCCGACGGTGGCGGCCTGCTGGTCGCCGAGGTCGCCGGTGAGCGGGACCTCGCCGCGCAGCGGGCCGTCGGCGCGGGTCTTGCCGTAGCCGTCCGGGTCCGAGGAGGGCCGGATGGCCGGGAGCATGGCGCGCGGGACGTTGAAGAACCCGAGGAGTTCGTCGTCCCAGTCCAGGGTCTCCAGGTCCATCAGCATCGTGCGGCTGGCGTTGGTGACGTCGGTGACGTGCACACCGCCGTCGACGCCGCCGGTGAGGTTCCAGATCAGCCAGGTGTCCATGGTGCCGAAGATCGCGTCCCCGGCCTCGGCGTCGGCCCGCAGGCCCTCGACGTTCTCCAGCAGCCACTGGATCTTGCCGCCGGCGAAGTAGGTGGCCGGCGGCAGGCCGGCCTTGCGGCGGATGACCTGGCCGCGCTCGTCGGCGTCCAGCGCGGCGGCGATGCGGTCGGTCCGGGTGTCCTGCCAGACGATCGCGTTGTAGTACGGCCGTCCGGTGTGGCGGTTCCACACCACGGAGGTCTCGCGCTGGTTGGTGATGCCCAGCGCGGCCAGGTCCGAGGCGTGCAGGTGCGCCTTGTTCATCGCGGTCTCGATGACCGCCCGGGTCCGCTCCCAGACCTCGGTGGGGTTGTGCTCGACCCAGCCGGCCTTCGGCAGGATCTGCTCGTGCTCCAACTGGTGCCGGGCCACCTCGTTGCCGCCGTGATCGAAGATCATGAAACGGGTGCTGGTGGTGCCCTGGTCGACCGCGCCGACGTAGTCAGCCATGAAGGGGTGCCTCTCTCGCGATCCGCAGAAATCTGAAACTGGTTGGAACGGTGGTGCGCGGGCGTCCGGCTACACGGCCGGCTGCTCCGCCGGGACCGCCGGGTCGATCGGCACGGCCGCCGGGTCGTCCGGGGTGGCCTCGTCCGACAGGAAGGTGCCGATCAGGAGCTTGTAGAGCCCGGCGCCGATCAGGCCGCCGATGATCGGGGCGACGATGGGCACCCAGAAGTACAGATCGCCGTACTGGTCCCGGAAGGCCGTGCCGTAGCCGGTGAAGAACTCCGCCAGGCGCGGGCCGAAGTCGCGCGCCGGGTTGATGGCGTAGCCGGCGTCGGTGCCGAAGGCCATGCCGATGGCCACCACGAGCAGGCCCACCACGACCGGCGCCAGGTTGGCCCCCGGGGAGGTGTTGCGCAGGTCGGTGATCGCCAGGATGCAGAACAGCAGGATCGCCGTGCCGATGATCTGGTCGCGGAACCCGCCCCACATGTGCACCGGCAGCGAGCCGTTGCCGGGCAGCGTGGAGAAGATGCCCTGGCTCTTCAGGGTGTGGCCGGGGTCGAACTTCGCGATGACCTCGGTGTAGTTCCAGCGCACGATCAGCGCCGCGACGAACGCGCCGGCGGTCTGCGCCAGGGCGTACGGGGCCACCTTGCGCCACGAGAAGCCGCCGAAGGCGGCCAGCGCGACGGTGACCGCGGGGTTCAGGTGCGCGCCGGTGATCTTGGCTGCCACGTAGACACCCAACAGGACGCCGAACCCCCAGGCCCAGGCGATGCTGTCGTGGTTGCCAATACCGCCGGCCACCACCTGTGCCACCACGCCGAGGCCGAACAGCAGAAGGATGAACGTGCCCGCGAACTCCGCGGCCATCTCTCCCACGAGCCCTTTGGCCCGAACGCGATCCGCCAAGCGATTCGCCATGTCTCCTCCTGACCGGGTGGGACGCCCCGGCCGTCCGGGGCGCCTGAAGTCCCGCGGGGAGCGTTCGCGGCTCACCATGGGATTCCGCACAGCGTGCGTTCGCGGAAACCTCCCGTCAACGGATGCCGGTCGACATTGTCGAACTCTGGTCAGGATCCCCGACCTGAGGTACCGTCGCGCGACATGGCGGTAATCTTCGCGCAGTTCCCCGTTCCGGCCGGTCAGGCCGGCCGGGGCGCCGCGCATGCCCCGCCGGGCTCGTCCGCGCCGTGCCCGTCCCCGGGTACGGCGTTCGACGACGTCGACCACCGCACGAAGGGCTATCATCACCGCCATGCCGGGACCCGTGCAGTCCATCGAACGCGCGGCAGCGATCCTGCGCCTGCTGGCACGTGGTTCCGGGCGGCTCGGGGTCGGCGAGATAGCGGCCTCCCTGGGCCTGGCCAAGGGCACGACGCACGGCATCCTGCGCACGCTGCAGGGCGTCGGGTTCGTCGAGCAGGACAAGTCCAGCGGCAAGTACCAGCTCGGCGCCACCCTGCTGCACCTGGGCACCAGCTATCTGGACGTGAACGAGCTGCGGTCCCGGGCGATCAACTGGGCCGACGCGCTGGCCGCGCGCAGCGGCGAGGCGGTGTGGATCGGCACGTTGCTGGAGGGCAAGGTGCTGATCGTGCACCACGTCTTCCGGCCGGACGACTCCCTGCAGAGCCTGGACGTGGGCGCGCTGCTGCCGCTGCACGCCAGTGCGCTGGGCAAGGTCCTGCTCGCCTACGACACCCAGGCCGCGGCCGAACTGCGCGAGACCGAACTGGCACCGCTCACCCGGCGCACGCTGGTCACCCCTGCCGCCCTGCGCCGAGAACTGACGAAGGTGCGCGAACACGGCTACGCCGCCGACATCGAGGAGTCGACGCTCGGCCAGGCCTCGATCGCCGCGCCGATCCGCGGCTACGGCGGGCTGGTGGTCGGCGCGATCAGCATCACCGGGGCGGTGGACCGGCTGTGTCCCTCGACCGGCAAACCCGACCCGGCGCAGGCCGAGGCCGTGCAGAACGCCGCACAGATGATCTCGCGGGATCTCGGCGCGGGACGCTGGTAGTCCCCGGCGCGGCCCGGCGCGGCGATCGCCGCCATCGCCGCTACCGCCACCACCGCCTTCGCCACCACCCCCCGCCCACAGCCTGAACTCCCCCTCACCGAAAGGCTGCACCATGGTCGCGCACTTCGTGATGTCGATCGACCAGGGCACGACATCCACGCGCTGCATCCTGTTCGACCGCGGCGGCCGCCTGGTCTCGGTGTCCCAACGCGAGCACAAGCAGTACTTCCCCAAGCCCGGCTGGGTCGAGCACGACGCCGCGGAGATCTGGCGCAACCTGGAGCACCTGGCCCCCGAGGCGCTGGCCAAGGTCGGTGTGACCGCCTCCCAGGTGGCCGCGATCGGCATCGCCAACCAGCGCGAGACCACGGTGCTGTGGGACCGCCGCACCGGCCACCCGCTGGGCCGGGCGATCGTCTGGCAGGACACCCGCACCGACGAGCTGGTCGCCGAGTACGCCCGCCGCCCGGACGCCTCGATCGTCCTGGAGCACTCCGGCCTGCCGCTGGCCACGTACTTCTCGGCGCCGCGCATCCGCTGGATGCTCGACCACACCCCGCGGCTGCGCGAGCGGGCCGAGCGCGGCGAGATCCTGTTCGGCACGATGGAGAGCTGGCTGATCTGGAACCTGACCGGCGGCATCGACGGCGGCGTGCACGTCACCGACGTGACCAACGCCAGCCGCACCCAGCTGATGAACATCAAGACCCTGCAGTGGGACCCGGAACTGCTGGACTTCTTCGGCGTCCCGGCGGCGATGCTGCCGGAGATCCGCTCCTCGGCCGAGGTCTACGGCCCGGCGGCGCGCGCCCTGCCCGGGGTGCGGATAGCGGCCGCGCTCGGCGACCAGCAGGCGGCGCTGTTCGGCCAGACCTGTTTCGCCCGCGGCGAGGCCAAGTGCACCTACGGCACCGGCAGCTTCCTGCTGCTGAACACCGGCGACACCCCGGTCCGCTCCACCCACGGCCTGCTCACCACGGTCGGCTACCGCATCGGCACCGAACCGGCCGTGTACGCGCTGGAGGGCTCGATCGCGGTCACCGGCTCGCTGGTCCAGTGGTTCCGCGACAGCCTCGGCCTGATCACCACCGCCCCCGAGATCGAGACCCTGGCCCGCACCGTCGAGGACAACGGCGGCTGCTACATCGTCCCGGCCTTCTCCGGCCTGTTCGCCCCGCACTGGCGCAGCGAAGCCCGGGGCGTCATCGTCGGGCTGACCTCCTACATCACCAAGGGCCACCTGGCCCGCGCGGTCCTGGAGGCCACCGGCTGGCAGACCCGCGAGGTGGTGGACGCCATGAACGCCGACTCGGGCCTGGCCCTGACCACCTTGAAGGTGGACGGCGGCATGACCGCCGACAACCTGCTGATGCAGTTCGTCGCGGACGTCCTGGACGCCCCGGTGGTCCGTCCGATGGTCGCCGAGACGGTGTCCCTGGGCGCCGCGTACGCCGCGGGCCTGGCGGTCGGCTACTGGCCGGACCTGGAAGGCCTGCGCCGCAACTGGCACCGCGCCGCCCTGTGGAACCCGGCGATGGACGCCGGTCGCCGCGAGAGCGAGTACGCGAACTGGCGGCGGGCGGTGGAGCGGACCTTCGACTGGATGCAGCCGGCGCCGGAGGGCAAGCCGCGCAGCTGATCAGGACCGCGGCTTGCCCTCCGGTCAGGTCAGGCCGCGCCGCCGAGGATCGCGCAGACCTCGTCGGTGTCGGTCAGGATCGCGTCGCCGGCGAACTCCAAGCCGGCCAGCGAGCGCTCGGCGGCGGCGTGGTTCCCGGCGCCGCACGCGTCGCGCACGACGATCGGGATGTACCCGAGGTCCGCGGAGTGGCGCACCGTGGGCTCGATGCCGACCTCAAGCGCCACGCCGGCGATCAGGTAGGCGCGCACCCCGCAGTCGCGCAGCACGATGTCCAGCGGCGTGCCCTCGAAGGCGGACATCGTGATCTTGTCGATGACCGCCTCGTCGGGCCGCGGGTCCAGGCCCTCGGCGAGCTGGAAGCCGGGCGAGCCGTACGGGATCAGCGGACGCGTGTCGGCGGCGGCGTCCTTGTGCTGCCAGAGCTTGGCCTGCCGGAGCTGGAAGACGCCGGCCAGCGGGGCCGGCATGAAGTAGTGCCGCAGGAAGATCGTACGGACCCCCCGCCGGCGGGCCGCCTCCAACAGCCGCTGGACGTTCGCCAGCACCTGGCCGCCGTCAGGGATCTGCCGCAGCACGCCGACCTGCATGTCGTAGACGATCAGCGCGAGCCGCGCGGGGTCGAGCGCCTCGGCCAGCGATTCGGGGATTTCCAAGCCGTTGAAACGATCCACGCCGCAAACGCTACAGCCGCGGGCCCGCGAGCGCCGCCGTCGGGCATCGTCGCCTACACCGAGGTCAGGCGGTTACCCTGATCAGCATGGAGGAGAATCGAGCGCGCCGCGTGGTCGACGCCCTGCGCGAACGCGGCGTCGACGCGCACGTCGCCAAGGTCAGCGTGTACCAGTTCGGGATCCGCGTGATGCTCTCGGGCGGACGCCAGGCCGAGTGGGACACCGACGACACCGCGGGGCTGGAAGCCCAGGTGATGAAGGACGGGATGCTGGTCGGCTTCGTGCCGACGATCGAGGGGTCCGAGGACTTCGACGAGCAGCAGACCATCGACGCGCTCCTGCGCACCGACTACGACCAGCCCATCGCGACCCGCCGCGCCCAGGCTCCGCCGCCGCAGCCGGCGCTGCCCCGGGACGGCGGCGTGTTCCGCCGGTTCCTCGAGGGCTTCCGCGAGCGCTGAGCTGGCTGCTGGGGGCTAGGCGCCGGCTGCCGGATACCGTACGCGCTGCTGAAAAATCCTGCGAGGATCCAGCAAGAAGCCGATACTCTCAGCCATGAGCACCCTGGGAAAGATCACGCACGAAGGCCTGACCTACGCCGAGATCCAGGGCTTCCGCCCCCTCCTGTTGGACCTGCACCTGCCGGCCACGGCCAGCGCACGGTCCCCGGTCCCGGTCGTGGTCTGGATGCACGGCGGCGCCTTCTGGTCCGGCGACCGCCGCTACCTGCCCGCCGACCTCGCGCCGAACGCGGTGTTCGACGCCCTCGCCGCCGCCGGCATCGCCGCCGCGACCATCGACTACCGCCTCTCCGGCGAGGCCGCGTTCCCGGCGCAACTGCACGACGTCCGGGCCGCCATCAGGTACCTGCGGGCCAACGCCGCGACCTGGGGCCTGGACCCCACCCGCGTCGGCGTCTGGGGCGAGTCCTCCGGCGGCATGCTCGGAGCGCTCGCGGCCCTGGCGCCCGCCGACAAGGACGCCGACGGCACCGCCGACCAGCCGCTGGCGGCCGCCGCGACGTTCTGCTCGCCGACGGACCTGGTGGCGCTGCGGCATTTCAGCGCCATTTACGGCCTGCTCGGGGAAACCGGCGACACCGCCGCCACCAGCGCCACCCTCGAAGCCGCGGCCGCGCAGGCCAGTCCACTGACGTACGTACACGCCGACGCTCCACCGTTCTTCATCGTGCACGGCGACGCCGACAGCAAAATCCCGATCCGCCACGCCGAACTCCTGCACGAAGCACTGCTCGCGGCCGGCGCGCACTCGACGCTCATATCCGTCGCAGGCGCCGAGCACGTCTTCGACGGACACCCCAACCCCCAAGACCTCGTCGACCAGACAGTGGCCTTCTTCTCCCGCGAACTCGCCTCCGCCGGCCCGGCCCGACCGCGACCCCCACGACGCCCGTGACGGCGAGGCCCGCCGCCATCGCGAGCCCACTGCGCGGCCGGCCCCCCTGCGTGACCGGCCGTGCGAACCACTTCAGCGCGTGGTGACAGTCGCCCGCGGCGAACAGCGCGTGCAGGACGGACATGTCACGGGACCTGTGCATACTCGGTATGGTGTTGGGTCATGGGGATATACATACCGGGTATGCAGGGTGGGGCGCAAGGGCCTGGGCTTCCCACCGGCCGGCGCCCGCGCCGCCAAGCCGGGGTCGCCGTCGCGTGCTGGCACTTGCGCACCGTCCGGCCCAGCCGGGGGCCGTTGCGGCCCGTCCGACCGCCGGGAGTACTGCGACAGTTCGATCAGGTCATCGCGCGTCGCGGCCACCACGTCGCGATCCCATGGCGCCCGCTTGCTCGTTGCTCACGGCTCGGCGATACGCCCGAGCGTGACCGCGCGGTCCCCCCGTGTGCGGTGCGGAGTCGCCCGCGCGGTCACGCGGAGCGGTGGGCGGCGGGACGGTCGGCTGGCCCCCTGGCGCGAGGCCCCGGCATCCGCCCCCCGGCGCCGCCGCCGAGCCCGTTGTCTCCGGACCCGGTGCGGCCGACGCCGGGGCCTCACGGCCGGCCGGACCGCCGCCCGCCCTCAGCGGATGCGCTCTGGCAGCGCGATCCCGGTGAGGGCCGCCAGCCGCCGGCGGCTGGCGACGCTGAGCGTGGCCAGGGCGCCGGTGCCGACGATGAGCAGGACCGTCTGGAGGGTTTCGCGGACGGCGCGGGAGTCCGTGTCACGCCGTTGCGCGGCAGCGGTGAGCGGGACCAGGCAGTCGGCCAGATCCTCGCGGACGGCCTCGGGCAGGCCCGGCCACAGGTGCCGGATCCGGGACGCCAGCTCGTCGATCGCCAGGGCGTCGGCCTCGGCGTCGGCACCGACTCCGGCACCGACGCCGGCCTCGGCATCGGCGTCGGTCCCCCGCGCCGGCGCCGCCGCACGCCCGGAGCCGACGCTGCCGCCCGAGCGACCCGGCTGGGCTCTGCCTGTCTCCACCGCTTCTCCCCTCCATCCGGTCCTGTCCACTGAACCTAGGAAGGCCGGAGCCCGCGGGACAGAGTTGCCCGTCTCCAATCCGCATTCGCCACCCTTACAGGGTTCTGATATCTCCCCACCAGCGCGGCGCGGCCATACGCTGAGCCAGTGCTCGAATTCATGCCCGGAGACCCCGGATCGGCCCCAGACGACCTGCGCACCCTGCGCACGGCCGCCGGTCTGAGCCTGCGTGCACTGGCAGCGCACAGCGGCTACAGCACCTCCTATCTGTCCCGGTTGGAGAACGGACGACGCGCGGCGACCCCGGAAGTCGTCCGGCTCTACACCACCCTCGCCGAACCGGCCGATAGAAAACAGAACCCTCAGATACCCAGCCCACGACGGCCCGCGGACCGGACATCGGGTCCGGCGCGCAGCGAGTTGGGCATCGTCTGGTTCGGCGCCGAGATCCGGCGGCTGCGCATGGCCGAGGGCAAGTCCCTGGACGCCCTCGGCGGCGAGGTCTACATATCGCGCGCCTACCTCGGCAAGATCGAGCAGGGCAGCGCCCGCGGCACCTACCAGCTGGCCCTGGCCCTGGACGGCGCGCTCGGCGCCGGCGGCCGCCTGGCGCGGCTGTTCCTGTCCGAACACGCCCGGATCGGCCCGGTACCGGCCGACATCGGCATCCTGGACGGCCCCGGCATCGCGAACCGCGTCACCGATCCGCGCGATAGTCAGAATCCTGATGCGCACATCGATCCACACACCGACCTGCACACTGACCTACACACCGACCTACACACCGACCTACACACCGACCCGCGCGCCGACCCCGCCGACCCGGCCGAGTTCGCCGCCGCGGCCCTGGACCGTCTGGACACCCTGCGCGCCCTGAGCCACCGCAGCGGCCCGCACGCGGTGTTCGCCGAACTCAGCCACGGCGTCGCCGACCTGCACAACCGCGCCGCAGCTGTCCTCCCGTCGGCCGCCGCGCCGCTGCGCTCGGCGGCCCTGCGCTACGCCGAGTTCCTCGGCTGGACCGCCCAGGAGACCGGCCACGACGCCATAGCGCTGCGCTGGACCCGCACCGCCCGCGACTGGGCCCGCGCCATCGGCGACACCGACGCCGTCGGCTACGCGCTGATCCGCCAGTCCCAGTGGGCCCGGCGCCGCGGCGAGGCCGAGCAGGCCGTCGACCACGCCCGGGCGGCCGGCGCGCTGCCCGGCATCTCCCCGCGCATCCGGCAGTTCGCGGCGCAACGGGAGGCGCAGGCGTGCGCGCTGGCCAAGGACGAGGCGGCGTTCCGCCGCGCGCTGGACCGCTTCCACGACCTCGCCGGCACCGGCCAGGAACCCGCCGGGGACGCCGATCCGGTGCGCCCGCAATGGGGCCCGCGGCCGGACCCGGTCTTCGAGCAGTCCCGGATCCTGGAGGCGACCTGCCTGATCGACCTCGGCGACTTCCGCGCCGCGGCCGTGCTGTTCGCCGAGCACATGGGACGGCTGGCCGGCGGCAGCCGCACCGGCTACGCACGCCTGGCCGTGCGGGAGGCGACCGCCTACGCCCACCTCGGCGAGGCCGATCTGGCCTGCGAGGTGGCGGCCCGGTGGCTGCCGGTGGTGGCCCGGGTGGGCTCGGCCTCGCTGCGCGGCGACCTGAACCGTCTGACCCGCACCCTGAACCGGCACCGCGCCCGGCCCGCGGTGCGGGACCTGCTTCCGGACCTGTCCGCCCTGGCCCGCGCCGCCGGCTCGGCCCCCGTCATCGACCGCTGACCGGTCCACCGGACCGGCCCGAACCCCACCGCAACGCCCGCGACGAGGAGCGCACCACCCATGCCCGACACCAAGCACCTGATATTCGTCAACTACCGGGGCACCGACGAGATCTGGGCCACCGAGTACGTCCACGCCCGGATGACCGAGGCGTTCGGCGCCGACGTCGTGTTCAAGGCGGGCAACTCGCTGCGGCCGGGCGAGGTGTACGCCCCGATCCTGGAGGAGAAGGCCGCGCACTGCCCGGTGATGCTGGTCTGCATGGGCCCGGCCTGGCTGGGCGCGCCGGACGCCTCCGGCACGCGCCGGCTGGACTCCCCCGACGACTGGGTCCGCAAGGAGATCCGGCTGGCGCTGCGGGCCGGGAACCTGGTGGTGCCGCTGCTGATCGGCAACCACGGCGAGGTCTCGGTGCCGGACGCCGACGCGCTGCCGCCGGACCTGCGGGACCTGGTGACGCACCAGGCGCGGCGGCTCGCGCCGGGCGGCGGGCTGGACGCCACGATGCCGGCGCTGATCGAGGAGCTGGCCGAGGCGGTGCCGGAACTGGGGGCGTGCCGTACCACCCGGCTGCGGGAGAAGGCTGATCAGCGGCCTGCTTCGCCGAATCAGGACGCGTATTCGACGGTGTTCAACATCGACCGCGTGCGCGGGGACGTCGTCGGCCGCGACAAGAACGTGGGCCGCCAGCCGTGAGCGGGTCGACGACCGACTCGGCCGGCGCGGTCGCGGCTGCGGCCGCGGCCGGTCCGCCGCCGGGTGGTCCCGCCCCTGGCGCGAATCCGGCTCCGCCGGGCCAGGGCCCTGGGCCGGGTCCGGGTCCGGGCCAGGGACCAGGTCAGGGTCCGAGTCCGAGTCCGGGCAACGGCCAGGGCCAGGGCCCGGGTCCCGCCCCGAATCCGGGCCGAGCACAGGAGAACTCGGGGTCCCAGTCGGAGACCTCCGACCAGCCCGCGAACACCCAGCCCACCGAAACCGCCCCGGAATCCCACAGCATCGGCTCCGGCCAGACCGTCGCCGACGCCACCGCCGACCGCGGCGCGGGCAGCCGCCGCCGCGCGTTCCTGCGCCAGGCCGACCGCATCCGCACCGTCGAGGGCGACGCGGTGGGCCGGGACAAGGTCGTGAACATCTTCGGCACCGAGGAGACGGTCCGGCTGCCGCTGATGGCGCCGGTGCTCGTGGAGTCGGCGCGCAGCGTGTTCGTGGCGCCCGGGCAGTGGGACGACGTGCTGGCCGTCGCGGTCCACAAGCGCGTGGTCGTGCTGCGCGGCACCGTCGGCCACGGCCGCACCACCGCGGCACTGCGCCTGCTCCCGCACTCCGACCCGGTCTACCACCTCGGTGCGGCGGAGCTTGCGCGGCTGCCGGACGTCCTGCTCACCGCCGATCAGGACACGACGATGCAGGACCTGCGCGGCGCCGGCTTCGTGCTCGACGACGCGGCCGAGTTCGGCACGCTCACCGCCTCGGTGCTGCGCGGTCTGGAGGCGGCCCTGGACGTCACCGACGCGCGCCTGGTGCTGGCCGCCGACGCCGCCTCGGCGCTGCCCGCGGAAGGGTTCCTGGACCACGTCGTGGATCTGCCCGCGCAGCCGGACCTGGCCGAGGTGCTGGCCGCGCACCTGCGCCGGCGCCTGGACGAGGAGCGCACCGCGCGCCTGCTGGCCCGGCCCGGGATCCGGGATCTGGTCGCCGAGCAGCTCACGGCCGGCACGGCGTGCTCGGTGGCGGTCCGTCTGGCCGACATCCTGGCCGATGAGGAGTTGGGCGGCGGGGCCGAGCCGGAGCCGGTGGCACGGCGGCTGTCGCGGCGGGCCGCCGACGACTTCAGCACCTGGTTCGCCGGGCTGCGCGACATCGAGACCCGCTGCCACGCGGTGGCGCTGGCGGTGCTGGAGGGCGTCGGGCAGGAGACGGTCGCGGTGGCGGCCGAGGATCTGCGGCGGCGCCTCGAGCCGGAGCCGCCGGTGCTGGTCACCGACACCGCCGCCGCGGGGTTCCGGGACCGCGGGGACCCGTTCACCCCGACCCAGGACGAGTTGCTGGGCCGGCTGCGGGCCCGGACCTCCAACACCACCGTCACCGGGCCCTTCGGCACCGCCCCGGCCGAGGTCGTCGGCTACCTGGATCCGGCCTATCCGGCCGCGGTGCTGCGCCACGTCTGGACCCGGCACCGGATCCACGACGACCTGCTCGACTGGCTCACCGGCCTGGCCGAGGACCCCTCGGAGCAGATCCGGATCCTGGCCGGCTCGGCGCTGGGCACGCTGGCCACGCTGTCCTTCGACTTCGTGTGCCGCAGGGTCCTGATTCCCTGGGTGTTCGACGAGGACCGGTTCCGCCGCGAGGCGGTGGCCTACGCGCTGCGGGTGGTGGCAGCCCAGGCGCAACTGCGGCCCGCCGTCCAGGCCCTGACCCGCGGCTGGTACGCCGACCGCGACAAGCCGCTGGGGCAGGCCACCGCGGCCCTGGTACACGGGCTGGGCCTGGGCCGGCAGGACCCGGCAGGCTCGGCCGAGGCGGTGCTTCGGCTGCTGGCCGTGGACGACAGCCGGGTCGGCATCGCCGTCGGGCACGCGCTGGCCGAACTGGTCGCCACCGGCGAGCCGGAACGGGCCCGCACGATCGTGGCCCGGCTGGCCGACGCCGTGCTGGAGCACGAGACGACGCTGTCCGCGCAGCTGGGGTTCCTGCTGCTGGGGGTGCTGATCCTGGCCGAGCGGCCGGTGCGGGCCGACGGCGCCGGGGCGCCGACCGGTCCGGCCAGTCCCACGACCCGGCGAACGGCCGTTCTGACGTCGCAGAGCGCTGATCGCGCCGGCCGCGCCGGCAACGCCGACAAGCCCGATAGCGCCGACAAGCCCGGCAGCACCGCCGAGCCCGGTGACACCGCCAAGCCCGGCGGCACCGTCACCTGGCCCTACCTCCTGGACCTCGCCGCCGCCCGCCCCGACGCCCGCGGCCCGGTCGTCCGGCTGTGGCGCCACGTCCTGGACGACGCGCCGCTGCACGAGGAGGCCGCCTCGGTGCTGACCGCCTGGGCCTCGATGGCCGAGAGCGACCCCGACCTGTGCGAGGCCTTCGTCCGGCTGGGCCTGGCCGTGGCCCGGGACCACGACCGAGTCCGCAGGATCCTGATACGCCTGGCGGACACCTGGACCGAACCGGACAACCTGGCCCCGCTGCCCAAGACCGGCGACGCGCTGCGGCGCGTCCTGGCCCCATCCAGGGAGCTTCCATGACCGGCACCGAAGTACGCCTCATCCTCGACACCCGGCCGGTGCCGCGCGGCCCGCTCTCCTCGGCCCAGCCGGCGCAGCCGAACGTCGCCGTCGTCTACGCCACCGGCTTCGGCGAGGTGGCCAGCTTCGACGGCCGGCCGCTGCGCCGCGGGCAGCAGCTGATGTCCAAGTACCGCTTCCGCTACGACGTCGACCTGTCCGACCACCGCCGCACCGCGCGCCTGGAGCGCACGCCGCTGCCCTCGCGCGAGGACGCGTACCGCTTCGACGCCGAGGTGGACG
The DNA here is from genome assembly GCF_041260665.1 of Catenulispora sp. GP43. Taxonomy (NCBI): domain Bacteria; kingdom Bacillati; phylum Actinomycetota; class Actinomycetes; order Catenulisporales; family Catenulisporaceae; genus Catenulispora; species Catenulispora sp. GP43. The sequence continues at coordinate 80,277 of NZ_JBGCCT010000038.1, forward strand.
TCGGGTTCCGGGTCAGCGACCCGGAGGCGATCGTGCGCCGCAACGTCGGCGACGCCCTGCCGATCGTCTACGGCCACCTGGCCGCGCAGTTCCGGCTGGTGACCCGCAAGTACGACATCCGCCGCGCCGAGGACGCCGAGCTGGAGATCAACAGCTGGTTCGCCCGGCCGGCGGTGCTGGAGGAGGGCATCACCATCTACTACTGCAGCGTCCGGCTCTCCCCCGACAACGCCGCCCGGATCTACCTCCAGCAGCTCGAAGAGGTCCAGCGGGCCACCTCCGTCGGGGCCGCCCGGCACGGCCAGGACGTCGGCGCCGCACAGCACGAGCACATCATGGCCCTGATGGCCGAGCAGAGCCGCCAGGAGCTGGACCAGCTCGCCGCGCGCACGCAGCCTGAGCTGGAGGCGCGCGAGATCGCCAAGGCCGAGCACGAGGCCCGGCTGGCGCACATCGCCGCCGCCGCGCGCCGCGACGAGGACCGCCTGGAGCGCGAGGCGCTGGCGAACTTGCCGCAGGATCTGTGGAGCGTGCTGATCCTGCACCTGCAAAGGCACCCCGATGAGACCGCGTACGTCACCGACCTGTACGCCCGGCACATGGACGCCCTGGCCGCGCGCCAGGACATCAACGACCAGCGGTCGCTGGAGCTGGTCCGCTACATGATGGACCGCGACCTGATCCAGCCGGTGGACATGGGGCAGCTGCGCGATCAGACCCTGAAGCGGGTCCAGCAGATCGCCGGCCCGGCCGGCGGCGGGGACGCCGCTCTGCCCAGCGCCGGCGAGGGCTGGGACGACCAGCTGCCCGACGGCGTCAGCCAGGTGATCCGCGGCAGCTCGGTGCCCGGGCCGCCGCCGGGCTCGCCGCCGTCGGCCGGGCGCGCGGTGCCGGTGTACGTGCTCGTCGACGAGTCCGTCGAGCTGCCCGGCTACCTCGACGCGGTCAACGAGGGCCTGGCCGGGCTGCCGGCCGCGCTGGCCCGCAACCCGGACACGGTCGGCGCGATCCGGCTGGCGCTGCTGGGCTACGCCGCCGAGGTGGCGGTGCGGATCCCGCTGACCGGCGTCTCCGGAGCCGGCACGGTCCCGGCGCTGACCCCGCGCGGCGGCTGCCGGCTGGCCCCGGCGCTGACCGACCTGCGCGAGCGGCTGACCGCCGACATCGACCGCTGCAAGAGCCACGACCTGGTGGTCGGCCGGCCGGTGGTGGTCGTGCTCAGCGCCGCCGCGCCGCACGACCCGCAGGACTGGCCGGCGGCGCACCACGCGCTGACCGACCGCGCGACCTTCCGCTACGCCCCGACGATCGTGGCCTGCGGCCTGGGCGGCGCGGACCCGGCGACGGTGGCGCGCCTGGCCACCCAGCCCGGGCAGGCCTTCCAGGCCGCAGCGGGCATGCCGGTGGAGTACTCGGTGCGCTCCTTCACCGACTTCCTGGCGCGGTTCGTCGCCCACTGGGCCGCCGAGTCGCTGACCGGCGCCGGGCGCGCGGTCCTGGACCGGCCGGCCGGCTTCGTCCCGGCCGTCGCGCCGCCGCAGGAGCCCCGCGCCCCGCACGAGAGTCCGAACCAGTACTGACCCCAACCAGTACTGACCCCAACCAGTACCGACACCAAGGAGGCTGATCCATGCCCGACACGAAAGGCCATCTGCTCCCGGTGTACGTGGCCGCCGACGAGTCCGCGTCGATGCGCCCGCACTCCGGCGAGCTCACCGCAGGGTTGGAGGCGCTGTACTCGGAGCTGCGCATGAACCCGATGGTGGCGGCGAAGGTCCGGCTGGCGGTGCTGGGCTTCGCCGACACCGTGGTCGAGCGCCTGGCGCTGTGCGACGTGCGCGAACAGCCGGCGATGCCGCCGATGGGCTCGGGGAACACCACCAGCTACCGCAGCGTGTTCCTGGACCTGATGCGGCGGATCCCGAACGACGTGGCGGCCTTGAAGCGCCAGAACTACGTCGTGCACCGGCCCGCGGTGTTCTTCTTCAGCGACGGCCTGCCCAACGACGAGGACTGGCAGGGCCCGCTGAAGCAGCTCACCGACCGCGGCACCACCCCGGTCGCGCCGAACATCATCGCCTGCGGCGTCGGCGGCGCGGACGCCGCGACCATCGCCACGGTGGCCACCGCGCGCGAGTTCGGCCTGATCGCGGTCCCCGGCGCCGACATCGGGCGGGCGATCGCGAGTTTCTTCACCGCCCTGACCGCCAGCGTCATCCACTCCGGGCAGACGCTGGCCGGCGGGAACCCGGAGCTGGCGGTCGACCTGCCCGAGCAGTTCGTGCTCGCGATCGACGTGGTCTGAGCATGCGGTGGCCATCGGGCACGCGCCGCAACCAGGACGAGAGCGCCGGTTCCTCGTTGGAGGACCTGCGACAGCGGGAGGCGCGGGAGTTGGAACGGCGCGGCGGGCCCACCGGCACGCGACGGGATCAGGAGGCCGCGCGGCGCGATCAGGAGGGGGTGCGGCGGGAACACGAGGCGTTGCGGCGCGATCAGGAGGCGGCGGCGCACGCGTGGCTGGCCCCGGCGTATCAGGACCCTTGGCAGGCCGCGCCGCCGTCGTCGTCGTCACCGTCGCCGTCGCCATCGCCATCGCCATCGCCGCCGCCGCCGCCGGAGCACGCCCCACCGGCCGATCTGGCGGCGGCCTGGGAGCCGATCGTCGTCGACCGGGCCACCGCCGAGTTCGAGCCCCGCCCGCCCGGCGTCCCGGTGCGCCGCCACATCCCCGACACCGTCTTCGACGGCTGGTCCAGCGACTCCTTCACGGTCCGCTCGGCCTCGGTGCGCGGCTACGCCCACCGCTACAACGGCGCGCCCCGCCAGGACCACGTCACCGTGTTCTTCCAACGCCGTGGCAACCGCGAGGAGCTGCTGTTCGCCGTCGCCGACGGCGTCTCCAACGCCCGCCACGGCGAACTCGGCGCGGCGGCCGCCGCCGAGGCCGCGATCGAGGCCCTGCAACAGTTCCTGCTCAGCGGCCGGCCGCTGGACTGGGCCGCCGTCGCCGACGCCGCGGTACGGCACATGGCCAGCGTGACCCGGCGCCACCTGCAGGTCCCCGCGCCCAGCGCCGCGCAGATCAGCGAGCTGCTGGCCACCACGCTGACCATCGGCGCCGTCGGCGCGCTGCCCGACCGGGCCCGGGTGATCATGACCCGGGTCGGCGACTCCGGCGCGTGGGTGCTCGACGGCGCGCACTACCGGCCGGTCTTCGGCGCCGAGGGGACACCGGAGGCGGCGGTGGTCTCCTCGGGCGTCACCGCGCTGCCGCAGATCCCGGACCCGATGCCGTTCGCCGCCTTCGACCTGCTGCCGCACCAGGTGCTGCTGGTCGGCACCGACGGCTTCGGCGACCCGCTGGGCGACGGCACCGGCCAGATCGGGCAGCTGTTCGCCTGGCACCTCGCCGCCCCGCCGCCGCCCCGGGGACTGGCACACCTGCTCGACTTCTCCCGCGAGACCTTCGACGACGACCGCACCCTGCTGGCCGTCTGGCCGCGCCGGGCGCGGCGGGAGGCACCATGACCGCGCGCATCGAGCACAGCGCCCTGGACCTGGGCCCGGAGCTGACCCTGAAGAAGGGCGGCCAGGGCCGCATCATCCCGGTCGACCGGCCCCGCGACACCGACGGCCACCGGCTGATCTTCAAGCGCTACCGGCCCGAGTGGCTGGACCGGCTCGACGAGCGGGCCCTGGACGCGCTCGGCGACCTGCCGGCGCACGCCGGACCGGACGCGCTGTGGCTGCGCGAGCGGACCGCCTGGCCCCAAGCGCTGATCACCGAGGGCGGCCGCGTCATCGGCTTCCTGATGCGCGAGATCCCGGCCGAGTTCTCCTTCTCCCACCTGAGCCCCTCGGGCGTGACCCAGACGACCGCCGAGTACGCGTTCCTGCTCAACGAGGACCGCTATCTGCAGGACATCGGCCTGATGGTCTCCGACCGGGACCGCCTGAAGCTGCTGGCCGACATCGCCGACTCGCTGGTCCGCCTGCACCGGCTCGGAGCCCGCGTCGGCGACTTCTCGCCGAAGAACATGCTCTTCTCCCTGCCCACGCACCGCACCTTCTACCTGGACTGCGACTCGATGCGGCTGCACGGCGCGGACGTACTGCCGCAGGCCCACACCCCCGACTGGGACCTGCCGCCCGGCGAGGAACCGGCCACCCCTGCCGCCGACACGCTGAAGTTCGGACTACTGGCGATCCGGCTGTTCGCCCGCGACCAGTCCTCACGCGATCCGTCCCGGCTGGGGCGAGTGGCGCCGCGGTTGGAAAATCTGGCGCGCGCCAGCCAGAGCACGGATCCGGCCAGGCGCGGCACGCCGGAGGACTGGATCCCCGAGCTGCGGGCCGCCGCAGCGGCGGCCGACCCGAACCCGCCGACGGCGACCATCCACGTGCCGGCGCCGCCGTTGGGCGCGCCGGCGGGACCGTTCGGACGGTACGGAGCGCCGGGCGCGGCCGGCCCGCACCACGCCGCCCAGCCCACGCCGCCGCGCAACCGCTCCGGCGTGCTCGTCGCGCTCGGCGGGCTGCTGACGGCCGGCGTCGTCGCGGTCGGCGTGGCCGTCGCCAACGGCTCGTTCCACGACGTGGCCGGTTCCAGCGGGACCACGAGCTCGCTCAGCGTCTCGCAGGACGACAACGGAGTCCCCACCAATGCCGGGGGCTCGGCGAGCACGGACCCGAACGGCGGCGACACCGCGACGACCGATACCGGTGGCGACACCGACACCCCGTCTCCGACTCCGACGCCGCCGCCGTCACCGCCTGCGACCACCGCCGTCGGCTTGGTGCAGATCGACCCCTCGCTCGTCGGCGATCCGCGCTCAGTCCAGGTCGCGACGCTGTTCGACTCCTACTTCTCCGACATCACCACGAAGAACTTCGACGCGGTCTTCGCCCTGTACGACCCGAGCGGCGACCTCAACACCAACGACCAGCAGCAGCGCGACTCCTTCGAGCAGGCCGACAAGACCAGCACCGACGACAACGCGACGCTGACCGCGCTGAGCCCGGCCGGCCCGGGCGCCGCCACCACCGCCGACGTCACCTTCCGCAGCCAGCAGGCGGCCGGCTACGGGCCCGGCAACGATCCGAATCAGACCTGCACCATGTGGAGCCTGACGTACACCCTCACCTACACCTCGGACGACAAGTATCTGATCAAGTCGGCGACCGGGACGCCCTCGGCGTGCTCATAGCGCCTGCTCAGGACGCCTGCTCGGCTCCGGTCATCATGGCGACCCAGCTGTGCGGGGCGTCGGCGCCGAGCATGAGGTCGTAGACGTCCTCGTGGCCCGATTCGGTACCTGATTCGGTACCTGATTCGTTGCCTGCACGGTGGAACAGCGCCTGTTCGTAGCTCGCGAGCGCACTCTCGACGTCTTCGGGATGCGCGGCGATGGCGCGGCCGAGTTCGGCGCCGTCCTGCATGGCGGTGTTCGCGCCCTCGCCGTTCGGGGGCGCGAGATGCGCGGCGTCGCCGATCAGGGTCACGCCGGGCACGCGGGCCCAGCGGTGGCCCGGCGGCAGTGTGTGCAGGAGACGGACGACCGGTGCGGTGTCGGCGGCGGTGATCAACGCGGTGAGCTCCGGCGCCCAGCCGTCGAACTCGGCGAGCAGCCGCGCCGATATCGCGGAGCCGTCCGCCGTGTCAGTGCCTGGCCTGTCGATGTCTGCCGTGTCGATGTCGGCGAGCCAGTCGCGAGGGGCTTGGATCTGCACATACGCATGCAGCGTGCCGCCGCGCTCCCGATGAGCCAGAAAACCCTTGCCCGGCGCGAGCGCGAACAACGATCCGGTGCCGACCGTCGCGGCGGTGGCCGGATGCCGGGTGTCGGCGTCGAGCAGGAAGTACTCGACGGAGGTGTAGCCGACGTACTGCGGTACGGCCGTGGACAGCAGCGGACGGACCCGCGACCATGCCCCGTCCGCGCCGACCAACACGCTTGTCAGTGCCCTGTCACCGTCGGCAAAACACAGCTCATAACGGCCCTCGCCGACCGCCTGCACACCGGTGACCTTGCTGCCCCAGCACACAGTGCCCTCCGGCAACGAGTCCAGCAGCATCTGACGCAGCTCGCCGCGCGAGACCTCGGGGCGCTGGCCGGTGCCGTCGTCCGGCAGGTCGAGCAGCACGGTTCCGGCCCGGTCCAAGACCCGGTAGGACTCACGGCCGGGCAGGACCAGATCGCGGAACTCCTCGATCAAGCCGGCCGCCTCCAGCGCCGGCTGGCCGTTCCAGGGATGGATGTCCAGCAGGCCGCCCTGGGTGCGCGCCGACGCCGAGTCCTCGGCCTCGTGGACGGTGACCGGGATGCCGTGCACGTGCAGGACCCGGGCCAGGACGAGGCCGCCGAGGCCGGCCCCGACGATGGTGATCGGTGTGGTCATGATGCTCCTCCGCAACAGTTTGGATCGTCGCTCCAAAAACGCTAGCACGACTTTGGAGCGGCGATCCATCCATGGCACAATGAGCCCATGGCGACCAAACCCCGGCGAGCGCCGCGACGTACCGAGGCGCTGTCCCGAGCCGTGATCGTGGACGCCGCGACCGAGATCCTGGACACCGAGGGCGAGGAGGCTCTGACCCTGCGGGCACTGACTGTGCGCCTGTCCACCGGCTACGGTGCGATCTACCACCACGTCACTGACCGGGACGACCTGCTCGCGGCGGCCGCCGACCACGTCATCGCCGACCTGCTGGACAACCTCTCCGCCGACGCCGGAGCCCGGCCGGCGCTGCGCGCGCTCGCGCTCGGCCTGTTCGACGCGATCGACGCCCGCCCCTGGGTCGGCGCGCAGCTCAGCCGTGCACCCTGGCAGCCGGCGCTGCTGGACGTCTACGAGAGCATCAGCACGCACTTGAAGGCGCTCGGCGTCCCCGAATCAGGGGTCTCCGATTGCGCGGGCGTGCTGGTGAACTACATCCTCGGCGTCGCGGGGCAGAACGCTGCCAACGCCCGCGCACTGGCCGCCGGCAAGATGGACCGCGACGCGTTCCTGGCCTCGGTCGCCGAACGATGGGACCAGCTCGACCCGGCCAGGTACCCGTCGGTGTTCAGGGCCCGCACGCATCTGGTTGAACACGACGACCGCGAGCAGTTCGCCGCCGGGGTCGACCTGATCCTCGCCGGCATCGAGGCCGTCCACGGCGGCTAGAACGCGTGGCCGGCCGGTACGAGCTCGGCATCATCCTCCACGGCGGCACTTTCGGCATCCCGGAGGGCCTGGGTGCTCACTCGGGAAGCAAGCAGGAATGCTGCGGCGACGAGGCCGACCGCCGAGGCGATGAACGGGGTGCGGATCCCGAGGGTACCGCCGGTCAGCGCGCCGAGCGGGACGACGCCGAGGACGACCAGCCGGTAGGCGGCCGTCACCCGGCCCAGGAGTCCGTCGGGCACCACTGCCTGGCGCAGAGTACTGACGACGATCCGGCACCGCGATGAACAGGCCGTAGCGCGACGCGGGCGCGTGGTACGGGCCGGTGATCAGCAGGACGAGCAGGGCGCCGGTCGCGGAGCTGAAGAAGTTGACGGCCGCCGAGATGAACGCGACGCGGCGCAGCAGATCGTGCTGCCAGAAGTGGGACCAGCCCGAGCGGATGTCCTGGGTGATGGCGGTCGGCGTCGAGTGGCGACGGTGCAGTTCCTCCGTAGTAGGACGCAGCGCCGGAAGCAGCATGGCGGCCAGGCCGCGAGCGCGAAGCCGGCGGCACCGGCGTAGAAGGCCGCTGACGCCGCCAGGGCGAACAGCGCCGCTCCGGCCGGCGGGCCGACGAAGGTGTGGATGACGGACTGCGTGGCGAACGGGCAGCCGTTGGACCGCTCGAGCCGTTCGCGGGGGACCAGGCGCGGCGGGATGGTGAGCGCGGCGTTGTCGACCATCGTCTCGGCGCAACCGGCCAGGAACACTGCGGCGTACAGCAGCGCGACGTGGTGCCAGCCGTTGGCCAGCGTCAGCGCGAGCAGGGCGAAGCCGGCGGCCCGAAGCCAGTTGCCGGCGGTGAGGACCCGGCGCCGATCCATCCGGTCGGCCAGGACGCCGGCCGGCACCTGGCGATCAGCCAGGGCAGGAACTGCACCACGGTCATGCCCGACACCACCAGCGGGTCGCGGGTCAGGGTGGCGATGAGCAGGGGCGCCGCGGACTGCAGGAGTCCGTCGGCGAGGTTCGAGGACGCCTGGGACGCCAACAGCGCGGCGAACGGTCTGCGAGCGGGCGCGGGCATGGTCGGTACTCCCCCGGGTGGCACTGGCGAGAGCGGGGCACCAGCCTTCGCATGCCCCGCGACCGCATCGTGCGCGGACTGGTGGACTTCACCCACCGCGCCGACCTCGACCGACTCCACCAGTGCGAAGACGTCAAGTGCGGCTGGGTGTACCTCGACACCTCACCGCGCCGGAACCGACGCTGGTGCGACACGAAGGATTGTGGCGACCGCAACCGTGCGCGCGCCTTCTATGCCCGGCAGAAGGCGAAGAGTTCGGCCTAGAGGTAGGACTAGAGGTAGGACTAGGAACTCGACCCAGGACTCGAACTCGAACTGGTCCTAGCCCTAGCCCTAGCCCTAGCCCTAGCCCTAGCCCTAGCCCTAGCCCTAGCCCTAGATCAGGATCACGCGCCGGCCGCGCGTGTGCCCGGCCTGGCTGTCGATGTGCGCCTTCGCGGCCTCGGCCAGCGGGTAGGACTTGTCGACCGGGATGTGCAGTTTCCGTTGCGCTATCAGGGATGCGGCCTCGGTCAGTGCGTCCGTGACGCTTCCAGCCGTGCCCGAGAACCGGACGCCGAACTCCGGCGCGCCCAGGTCCGCGATCGAGACGACCTTGTCCGCGTCCCCCGTCAGTTCTACGAGTTCGCCGATCACGCCGGAGCCGGCCAGGTCGAGCGCCGCGTCGACCTCGCCGAGCCCGCGTACCCTGTCGACCCAGCCGGGGCCGTAGGTGGTGGCCAGGGCGCCGAGGCTGCGCAGGTAGTCCTGGTTCGCCGCGCCGGCCGTGCCGATCACGGTGATGCCGCGCTCGCGGGCCACCTGCAGCACCGCGGATCCCACGCCGCCGGCGGCACCGCTGACCAGCAGCGTCTGTCCCGGCCGTACGCCGACCTGGCCAATGATGCGCAGCGCGGTCTCGACCACCGAGGGATATCCGGCGGCTTCCTCGAACGACAGGCCCTCGGGCATACGGGCCCAGGCCGTGAGCACGGCGAACTCCGCGTAGGTGTCCACACCCTCGCCGAACACGTGGTCACCGACATCGAACCCTGCGACACCCTCCCCGATCTCGTCCACGACCCCGGACGCGTCCAGTCCCACCCCGGAGGGCAGCCGCAGCGGATGCGCGCTCAACTTCTGGCCTTCACGGATCCTCCAGTCGACGGGGTTCACACCGGCGGCCCGTACCGCGATGCGCACCTGGCCGGGGCCCGCGTGGGGCTCCTCGGCGTCGATGAGGTGCAGGACGTCCGGGCCGCCGAACTCGGCGAAGCTCACTTTCTTCATGCCGCAGACCGTAACACTAACGGTTAGTGTTTTGAAACCGTTGTGATTTCACACCTGATAGTGTGACGCCATGATCGAGCAGCCGGGACGCCGCGAGCGCAAGAAGGCCGCCACCCGCCAGAAGATCGCCGACACCGCCCTGCGCCTGTTCGCCGAGCGCGGCTACGACGCGGTGGGCATCCGCGAGGTCGCGGCGGAGGCGGACGTGGCCGTGACCACGCTGTTCGCACACTTCAGCTCGAAGGAGGCGCTGGTCTTCGAGCAGGACGAGGACTTCGAGCAGCGCCTCGTGCAGGCGGTCGCCGACCGCGCGCCGCACGCCCCGCTCATCCCGGCGCTCCGCCACGAGATCCACGCGATGGTGCAGCACTGCACGGCCGACGGCGCCGCCCCGCTGTGGCACATGATCGAGGATTCGGCGGCACTGAAGCAGTACGAGGAGTCGATGAGGCAGCGCCACGCCCAGTCGCTGGCCAAGGCCATCGCCGCCGACCTGAACCTCCCGCAGACCACGCCGGCCTGCCACGCGATCGCACGGTTCGTGGTCGACGCCTTCTCCGTGGCACGCGAGGCGGACGATCCGCGAGCGGCGGTGGACGAGGTGTTCCGCATGATCGAGGCGGCTTGGGAGGCCTCAGGTCTGGCGGAGGAGAACTCGGGGCTAGCAGAGGAGGGCTCGGGGCTAGCACGGGAGGCCGCTGGCCGGGCGCAGGAGACCGCCGGTCTGGCACGTTAGACCGGCCGGCCAGGCGCGTGCGGCTGCCGACTTGGCATAGGCGATCGCGGGTCTGGCGTGCGCAACCGCCGGTGCTGCGCGGGACACCTCTGACCCGGCGCGGGAAGCTTCTCACCGGCGCGCGATGACTCCGGCCCGACGCGGGAAGCATCTGGCCCTGCTCAGTAAGCTTCCGGCCCGGCGCGCGACATCTCCGGCCGGACCGGCAAGACCGTCGCGCTGTGGCGAGCGCGAACTACCGGGCCTCGTAGGTCCCATCCAGCCGAGCACGACCGATGACGTGGCCCGCGATAGCCGCGAGCGCATCCTTCAGCGCAAATCCTTCTGGGAGCGTCGTGGCTTGGTCGAGCGCGAAGAGCTGGAACACATACGCGTGTGGCCCGTGCGAGCGGATCGGCATCGGCCCGGCATAGCCTCGGCGGCCGAGCGGGCCCTTGCCGTGCCGCAAGCCGGCGATCGGGCTCGGGTTGGCGAGGGCGTTCTCCGGCAGGCCGTCACGCGCCGGGTCGATGCCCAGGGCGAGCGCGTGGATGGCCGGCTTGCTGAAGGGCACGTCGGGGTCCTGCACGATGAGCGCGAGTTCGACGGTGCCGGCCGGCGGCCGGGTCCAGGCCAGCTCCGGGGAGATGTTGGCGCCGAACATCCGGCCACGGTGCGCGGACGGGATCGGCGCCTCGTGCTCGAACGCGGGGCTGCTCAGCACGAAGTTCTCCGCGGCCTGCAGGTCTGGGCGGGCCCAGACCAGGGTGTGCTGGCCGGCACGCCGGTTGCGCAGCGCGACGCCAAGGGGGTTTGCGGGCACGGCTTCGGCTCCTTTTGTCGATTTCTTTAGGTATATTAAAGAGCCATGGACAAGGAAGCAACCGAACGCTGGGCGAACGCGGTCGAAGAGACCGAGCTCAGCGTCGACCTGCGCGCGGCCGTCGGCGGCCTGTACCGCCGCTTTCGCGGGATGCGCCCGGAGGGAGCCCTCGGCGACGCGGCGATCGACGTGCTGACCCACCTGCACAAACACGGTCCGGCAACACTCACCGAGCTCAGCGACCGCGCCCGCGTCTCCCCGGCCTCGATGAGCCAGACCGTGAACCGGCTCACCTCCGCCGGCTACGCGTTCCGCACCCGCGACCCGCACGACGGCCGCAAGGTCCTGTTCATCACGACCCCCGAAGGCGACACCATCGCCGGCGCCACGCACGCCCACCGCACCGCATGGCTCGACGAGCGGCTGAACGCGCTCAGCGACGAGGACCGCGCTGTCCTGGCCCGCGCTGCGGAACTGCTACGCGGTATCGCTGAGTCCTGACCATCGAGTCCGGTCGCAGAGCGATGCTCAGCACTCCAGCGCGTTACCGCCGAGTCCCGATCGCCGAGCGATGCCAGCTCTGCTGCTCGATATCGGTCTTCCCGATCATCGAGTCCGATCGCCGGGCAACGCCTCGTACTACTACGTGGCAGCACCGAGTGCCGGTCGCCGAGCGATGCTCAGCTCTGCTGCGCGTTGTCGCCGAGTCCTGACCATCGAGTCCCGATCCCGTGCTCTCGCGAGGCCCTGACTTCGGTGATCCACCGCAGCTGCTATCTGGGGACATCCCCACTTGTAGCGCTCAGCGCGAACCCGGAGTCGCGGTGGTGAAGTCGCCGCCCAGGTAGCGCACCTCGGGGTCGTCCGGGTCGATCGGCTCGTCGGCGAACTGGTCGGCGAAGACCGAGGAGTCGTCCTGCGCTTCGTAGCCGAGTTGCCGCGCGGGGTCCGGGTTCCCCCACGCGGTGCGGTTCGCCGAGACGCCGTAGACGATCTCGTAGTCCAGGTCAGGCGCCGTGGCCAGGGCGTGGAACAGCCGCACCGCGTCGGCGGGGCTCAGCCAGGTGTCCAGCATCCGCCGGGTCCGGGGCCGGGTATAGCAGGACCCGATCCGTACGCAGGCCACCTGGAGTCCGTGGCGGTCGTGGTAGAACGAGCCGAGGGTCTCCCCGAAGACCTTCGACACGCCATAGAAGGTGTCGGGACGTGGCCGCGCGTCCATGCCGATGCGCCGGTCGCGGAAGGCCGCCCGTTCGTAGTACCCGACCGCGTGGTTGCTGCTGGCGAACAGGAATCGCGGCACCCCGGCGCGTACGGCCGCGTCGTAGACCCGGTAGGTGCCGTCGATGTTGGCGTGCAGGATCGCCTCGAAGTGGTCCTCGACCGGGATCGCGGCCAGGTGGATCACGACGTCGACGTCCGCCATCGCCGCGTCGAGGGTCGGCGGGTCGGTGATGTCGCCGACCACCCACTCGGCGGCACCGGGATCGTCCGGGACGCGCAGGTCCAGGCACCGCAGCCGCCATCCGAGCTCAGCCAGTCCGGTGCGTAGGAACGTCCCCACTCCCCCGGCCGCGCCGGTGATGAGCATCCGGCCGAGCATGCGGCCCTTGTCCTCAAGCATCTGCCAGTGCCTTCCCGATCGCGGTCAGGTCGTCGGCGGCGGCGAGCCCGGCGTGGTAGATCCGCACGCCCGCGGCTCCGGCGGCCCGGACGTCGCCGAGGACGCGCGCCAGCCCTTCAGGGTCGCCGCCCATGCCGCGGATCCCGAGCAGCCCGGCGTAGACGTCCACGCCGTGTCCGACCGCGGCCTGGACCGGCGCCGCGCTGCCGTTCCAGCAGTTGACCACGACGCCGGTGGTCCCGGCCGGCAGCCTCGCCATGTCCACGCCGGTGTTGGCCAGGCTCACCCGGGGCCGGGGCGTGGCGTGGAAGGCCACTGAGAAACCCGGGTCCGACCGCTGCGTGCGCAGCTCCCGCACCATCGCCTCGCGCAGCCGGTCGGCGACCCGGCCGCGCATGGCCGACACCGCCGCGTCCAGGTCGGCGTCGAACGGCGCGGCCGGGCGGCCGTCGAAGTTCGCGTCCAGCCGCTGCCGGACCGCCGAGCGCAGTTGCGAGGCGTCGATTCCGGCCTCGCGATAGGCCGCGCAGCAGGCGGGGCAGAAGCAGAGCGAGAACAGAAACTGCTCGTCCTCGGACAGGCGGACGCCGGCTACTTTGTCGTGCTGGCTCAGGTGGTCGAAGCCGTACCACCCAGCCGCCTCGAATTCGATCCCTGCGATGTCCGGGCGCTCGGCGACCACGGCCGCGAGCCCTACGGCGTATTCGAGGACGGATTCGTTCGCCGGGCACAGTGCCCACGGGTACACGTCGTCGTAGGCGTTGACCACGTGCGGGCCGCCGAAGCCGTCGACGTGGTCCACCACGACCCACGCGTGCGTCGGGACACCCGCGCCGGCCAGCGCGGCGACCGTGTCCCCGAACACGTCGTGTCCGGCGACCCAGCTCTGCGCAGCCGGCAGCAGGTCCGTCCATGCCGGTCCGACCGGCAGATACGCGGCGCTGCGTTCAGCGACGACCACCCGGTGCCCCGGATGCCGCGGAGTCAGAGCGCGGGTGGCGTGGTAGAACGCTGCGACGGTCGCGTGGCTGACGCCGAGCCCGGCCACCCGCTCGGCCGCGGCCGGGTCCCCGACGACGTCCCAGGGGTATACATAGATCCCGGCGTCCAAAGCCCCGGACGCCATCAGAACCTCGGCCGCTTTCCACTGAACTCCGGCTGCGCCCGGCGCATCCACGTCGCGTCGTCACGCTTGCGGAACCCGCAGGTCAGGTACTGTTCATGCAGCCGGGCCAGGGCGTCGGGGTCGATCTCGACGCCGAGCCCCGGGCCGTCGGGGACCGCCAGCGCACCGTCGGCGAACCGCAGCGGGCCGCCCGCGATGACCTCCTCGGTCTTCCACGGCGAATGCGTGTCCAGCGCGTAGGTCAGGTTCGGCGTGGCGGCGGCCAGGTGGGTCATCGCCGCGAGGCTGATCCCCAGGTGTGTGTTCGAGTGCATCGACAGGCCGAGGCCGAAGGTCTGGCACAGCGCGGCCAGATTCTGCGTGGCGCGGAAGCCGCCCCAGAAGTGGTGGTCGGACAGGATCACCTGGACCGCGCCGAGACGCACCGCCTCGGGGATCTCGGCGAACCCGGTGACGCACATGTTGGTCGCCAACGGCGGCGAGGTCTTGGCCGCGACCTCGGCCATACCGGGGATGCCCGGCGTAGGGTCCTCCAGGTACTCCAGCTCGCCCTCCAGGGCCGCCGCCACCTTGTGGCTGGTCTCCACCGACCAGTTGGCGTTCGGATCCAGGCGCACCGGACGGTCCGGGAACTCCCGTCGCAGAGCCTTGACGGCCTCGATCTCCTCCTCGGGCGCAAAGACACCGCCCTTGAGCTTCAGCGACTTGAAGCCATAGCGATCCACCATCCGGCGCGCCTGCGCCACGATCCCATCCGGATCCAGCACCGCTCCCCAGTCGTCAGCCGGGAAGTCCCCAGGATGCTCGGCCCACTTGTAGAACAGGTACGCACTGAAGTCGACGCGGTCACGCACCGGGCCGCCGAGCAGGTCCACAACGCGCCTGCCGGTCGCCTTGCCCTGGATGTCGAAGCACGCCACCTCGAACGCCGAGACCGCCTGCGCGACGGTCTTGTCCGCGCTGGCGGCGCCGATCAGCTCGGTCGGCGAGGAGGCCGACGCCGAGGCCAGGGCCTCGGCCACGCGCCGGGTGAGCTCGTTGAGGTGGAAGACGTCCAGGCCGGTGAGCGCGGCGGCGGCCTGGCGCAGCTGGGTGAGCGTGGCGTCGTCGCCGTAGGCCTCGGACACGCCGGTGATGCCGGCATCGGTGCGGACCTGGATGATCGAGCGGAGCTGGAACGGCTCGTGCACGCCGGAGGCGTTCAGCAGCGGCGGGTCGGCGATCGCCACCGGGGTGATGTCGATGCCGGTGACCACCGGGCCCGGCTCGGTGCTCACACCGCACCTCCGGCCTGATGCCCGGCCAGCACCGCCCGGCCCTCGGCGATCAGCTTCTCCAGCTGCGCCACGTGCTCCGGTTCGGGCTCGGTCAGCGGCGCGCGCACCGGCCCGGCGTCCAGGCCATCCAGCCGCACCCCGCTCTTCACCAGCGACACCGCGTAGCCGGCGCCCTTGTTCCGCAGCTCCACCAGCGGCTTGTAGAACCGGTCGATCAGCGCGTCGGCGAGCGCCCCGTCGCCGTCGCGCAGGGCGTGGTAGAACGCCAGCGCGATGTCCGGGGCGAAGCAGAACACCGCCGAGGAGTACAGCGGGACGCCGATCCCCCGGTAAGCGAGTTGCGTCAGCTCGGCGGTGGGCAGCCCGTTGAGGAACAGCAGGCGGTCGGCGCCGTGCCGCAGCCGGACGGCCGAGACGATGCGCTGCATGAGGTCCAGGTCGCCCCTGCCGTCCTTGAAGCCGATGATGTTCGGCACCTCGGCCAGGTCGGCGACGGTCTCCGGGGCGAAGGTGACGTTGTCCCGCTGGTAGACGATCAGGTCCAGGCTGGTCGACGCGGCGATGGTCCGGTAGTGCTCCAGCAGCCCCTGCTGGCTGCCGGCGACCAGGTAGGGCGGCAGCACCAGCAGGCCGTCGACCCCGGCCTGCTCGGCCGCGGCGGTGAAGGACGCCGCGAGCGCCGACCCGTAGCCGACGCCCCCGAACACCGGCACCCGACCGGCCGTGACCTGCACCGCGACCCGCAGCACCGCGGCGTACTCGCGCTGGTCCAGGGCCCAGAACTCGCCGGTCCCGCACGCCGCGAACACCGCCGAGAGCCCGGGGCGCTCCGGATCCAGCAGCGCCAGCCGGCTCTCCAGGTGCGCTGCGAACGCGTCGAGGTCGACGCGCGCCCGATCCGCGCTGAACGGCGTGACGGGGAAGAAGAGCAGGCCGTCGAGGCGGTCTGTCAGGGTGCTCATGGTCTTTTCCTCATGCTCTCGCTGGCGCTGAGGGGCGATCCCGGTGCCGTCGAGCGACCGTGACCGTCCGCTGCTCATGATCCAGGGGTAGCACGGACGAGCCTTCGACGCCCAGTGGCGTGGGTCTCAACGGCCGGCGAGGGCGGCCTCGACACAGCCTGAGCAAGGCCGGTTTCCGCCCCGAAGGGGCCTGTTATCACCACCGAGAACAATGCGCCGGCCGCCGCGGTCCACCCCAGCGAGGCGTCCGCGACGGCCGGCGCGTGATCAGTTCCCCCATCCGGTATCCCAGGCGCTGATCGCGCCGACGGCCGGGCCTGGCTTGCTTGAGGACATCGCTCCCCCTCACAGATTCGGAGCCAACGGTGGGCCGCGATGTGCCACCTGCCGTTCAGCCTCGCAACCGCGCCTCTAAGGGGCCTAACACCGTGCTAACAACGCGGCGCCACCAGGCACTCGAGCTCACAGCGCCGCGGACGCTCGCACGATCGCGAACGCCTCCGTGATCGACCCGACGATGTACGTCGGCGGCGTGAACCCCGTGGGCAGCGGCTCGCCCAGGGAGATCCAGATGGTCCGCAGCCCCGCCGCCGCTCCCCCGGCGATGTCCTTGTCCAGGCGGTCGCCGATCATCCAGCCGCGCGGCCCCAGCTCCACCCCGAGTTCGCCGGCCGCGATCTCGAAGATGCGGCGGTCCGGCTTGCGGTGGCCGGCGGCCTCGGAGTCGACGACGACGTCGACGTGCTCGCGCAGCCCCACGCTGTCCACCTTGGCCTGCTGGACCGTCGTGGAGCCGTTGGTGACCACGCCGAGCCGCCAGCCGTCCCCGCGCAGCTCCGCCAGCCCGGTGCGGACCTGCTGCTCCAGCACGAACTTGCCCGGGAACACCGCGGCGACGTGCTCCATGAGCTGCTCGTCCGATGCGGTTATGCCGTAGCGCCCGCGGGCGTCGGCGACGAAGGCCGGCCAGTTCGCGGCGGCGTCCACGCGGTCGAACACGTCGGAGGCGGCGTCCGCCACGCCGGTGACGTACTCGGCAGCGAAGTCGACGGACCACGCGCGCAGCGCTGACTTGGCGTCCACCAGCGTGTCGTCGAGGTCGAAGAAGGCGAAGCGCATGCGGCGATCATAGGTGCAGCGCCTCGAACGCCCCGGCGGAGACCGGCTCGGCGAACAGGTAGCCCTGGCCCTGGTCGCAGCCCAGTGCGCGCAGGGATTCGTACTG
The DNA here is from genome assembly GCF_041260665.1 of Catenulispora sp. GP43. Lineage (NCBI taxonomy): Bacteria > Bacillati > Actinomycetota > Actinomycetes > Catenulisporales > Catenulisporaceae > Catenulispora > Catenulispora sp. GP43. The sequence goes on from NZ_JBGCCT010000038.1 coordinate 97,537, forward strand.
CTCGTCGCTCTCGATGCCCTCGCCGATGGTGATCATGCCCAGGGCGTGGGCCATGGTGATGACCGCGGTGACGATCGCCGAGTCGCCGCCCTCGTGCTCCAGGCCGTTGACGAAGGCGCGGTCGATCTTCAGCGCGTCGGCGGGGATGCGGCGCAGGTGGCCCAGCGAGGAGTAGCCGGTGCCGAAGTCGTCGAGCGCGATGTGCACGCCGAGGTCGCTGACCTGGGAGAGCACGGCCTGCGCGAAGGCGGGCGCCTCGTGCACGGCGGTCTCGGTGACCTCCAGCCACAGCTGCTCGGGCCCCAGTCCGCTGCCGCTCAGCGCGGCGGCGACCTCGGCGACCAGGCCCTCGTCGTTGAGCTGGCGCGGGGACAGGTTCACGGCCATGGTCAGCGGCGGCAGTGCCGGGTCCCGGCGCGCGTTCCAGTCGGCCATCTGTCCGCAGGCCTCGCCCAGGACCCAACGGCCGATCGGCACGATGAGGTCGCAGTCCTCGGCGACCGCGATGAAGGTGGACGGCGGCAGCAGGCCGCGCTCGGGGTGCTGCCAGCGGATCAGCGCCTCCATGCCGGTGATCCGCCGGTTGCGCAGGTCGTACACGGGCTCGTAGACCAGGCGGAACTCCTGCTGGTCGATGGCGCGGCGCAGTTCGCTCTCCAGCCACAGCCGGGAGACCGCCTCCTCGCGGACGCTGTCGTCGAAGAAGACGTAGCTGCCCGATCCGTGGTTGCGGGCCTTGACCCGGAACATGGCCGCGTCGGCATCGCGCAGCAGCGCGTCGGCCGTCGTGGCCGGGTCGGAGGTCACCGCGATCCCGATGCTGGCGCTGATGTGGATCGGCTGGCCGTCGCTGTCGAAGGGGGCCGCCAGGGCCCGGGAGACCCGCCGGGCCACCGCCGCGGCGTCCTTGCGGCCCTGGACGTGCTCGCACACGATCACGAACTCGTCGCCGCCGAAGCGGGCGATCAGGTCGCCGCCGCGGCGTACCGCGCTGCGCAGCCGCGCGGCGGTGGCGACCAGCAGCGCGTCGCCCGCGGCGTGGCCGAGGCTGTCGTTGACGACCTTGAAGCGGTCCAGGTCCAGGAACAGCACGGCCAGCCGGCCGCCGTCGGCGCGCATCCGGGCCAGGGCCGCCTCGATGCGCTCGACGAGCAGCGTGCGGTTCGGCAGGCGGGTCAGCGGGTCGGTCACGGCCTGATCGGCCAGCGCGTCCTCGATGCGCTTGCGGTCGGTCAGGTCGTGGCTGACGGTCAGGACGCTCACCACGGTGCCGTCGGCGTCCCGCTCGGGCACCAGGCGGGTGTGAAAGAAGCGGCGCGTACCGCCCAGGACGAGGTCGTGCTCCACCTCGTCGCCGACCCCGGTGCGCAGCACCCGCCGCAGCGTCTGCTCCCACTCCCGCACGAACTCCACGGGATGCCCGGCCTCCCGGTTGGTGCGCCCGACCAGCTCGTTCTCCGGCACGCCGGCCGCCCGCAGCGCAGCGGGGTTGGCGTAGGTGTAGCGCAGCTGCCGGTCGAAGCGGCACATGGGGTCGGGACTGGATTCGATCAGGGCCCGCAGCTCGGTGCCGATCCGGTCCAACTCGGCCGTCTTGGCCCGCAGCTGCGCCTCGGTGGTGGTGCGGGCGGTGATGTCACGGGAGATGCCGAAGGTGCCGATGATCATTCCGTCGAAGTCCCGCAGCGGCTGCTTGCTGCAGCTGAAGACGCGGTCGGACTCGTTCGGCAGGGTGATCGCCTCCCGGATGTCGAACATCGGCACCCCGGTGCGGATGATCTCCTCCTCATCCCGCTCCGCGTTCCGGGCGTGCTGCTCCGTGAAGTAGTCGAAGTCGGTCTTGCCGATCATCTCGGCCGGGTCGGCGGCCCCGGTGAGGTCGGCCTGGCTGCGGCTGACGCGGATGAAGCGGGACTGGCGGTCCTTGAAGTAGATGGTGTCGGCGCTGCTGGACAGGAGGTTGTGCAGGCAGATGCGGTCGAGCTGGTCGTGGCTCCGGTCCAGGTCGTGGCCAGGGTCCCGGCCCTGATCTCGGCCCTGACCCTGGCCCTGACCCTGGCCCTGATCTTGGCCCTGACCCTGGCCCTGACCCTGGCCCTGATCCTGGTTCCGGCCCGGGTCGTGCTCACTGAGGGACATGTGCCGACCGATCCGCGCAGCGCAGACCGTGTGACTGCGCCATGCGCTGTACTCGTTCCAATGCCTACAGTCCTTTACATGCTAAACCCGGGTGCGAAAGGGCGGTAAGGCCGGCGAGCGCGCCGTTGCTCCGTCCATCCGGTCCGTCGGCCGCCGACACCCCCGACATCTATCCACCGCATCAGCCTTCTGTGACACTTTCCGCATGCAGATCGCCGTCATCGGAGCGGGAATCGCCGGGCTGGCCGTGACCAAGGTGCTCACGGCCGTGGGGCACGAGGTCACGACGTTCGACACCGAGCCGGAGGTCGGTGGCGTGTGGAGTCCCACGCGGCACTACCCCGGCCTGACCACGCAGAACACCCGGATGACCTACGAGTTCTCCGACCATGCCGCGCCGCAGACGTGGCCGGACTACCCCGGGGCCGGGCAGTGGCACGACTACTTACGCGGCTACGTCGACCGCTTCGGCTTCGGTGCGAACCTGCGGCTGAGCACCGGGGTCGCGCTGGCCGAGCCCATCGCCGCCGGCTGGGACGTGCGCCTGGACTCCGGCGAGCACGTCGAGGCGGCGCACCTGGTCATCGCCAACGGCGTGTTCTCCCGCCCGATGGTCCCCGACTGGCCCGGGCGGGCGGCGCACGCCGACGCCGGCGGCGTGGTCAAGGCCCCCTCGCAGCAGCTCACGCTGGACGACGCACGCGGCCGGCACGTGGTGGTCGTCGGGTACGGAAAGTCGGCCTGCGACACCGCGATGGCGCTGACGGCGTCCGCGGACTCGGTCACGATGGTGCCGCGCCGGCTGCTGTGGAAGGGCCCCAAGGTCCTGCTGGGCAAGCACTTCGAGGACGTGGCGATCACCCGCCTGGGCGAGGTCCTGTTCGCCAACCCGCGGCGCTTCGGCCCGGTCTTCGGCGTCCTGAGCCGGGCGACGGTCAAGCAGCAGGGCCTGGACGCCCTGGGGCTGGTCCCGCCCGGCCGCTTCGACGACATCGCCTCCAGCAGCGCCAGCCTGGCCACCGACGGCTTCTTCGACGCGGTGCGCTCCGGCGCGATCGCGGTCCGCCGCGACCGTTCCATCGCCGAGCTGCGCGGCGCGGGCAAGCCGCAGGCCGTGCTGGACGACGGCACCGAGCTGCCCGCCGACCTGATCGTCGCCGCCACCGGCTTCGAGCAGAGCGTGCCGTTCCTCGACCAGCCGCTCACCGCGCAGAACGCGGAGGGCGACTTCGAACTGTTCCGCAACGTCCTGCCCCACCACATCCCGAACCTGACCTTCGCCGGCTACAACACCTCGCTGGTCAGTTCCCTGAGCGCCGAGGTCGGAGCGACCTGGATCGCGGCCCACCTCGCCGGCGCCCTCACCCTGCCCCCGCTCCCGGCCCGCCAGGCCCAGGTCCGCGCGGACCTGGCGGCGCGCAAGGCGCGCATGCGCGGCCAGTACGCGAGCGGCACGGTGGTCCTGCCCCGCTCGCTGGGGAACATCGACCGGATGCTCGGCGACATGCACGCCGTGCTACCACGGCGGACGCGGCTGGCGCAGTGGACGCGGCGGTCGTACTCGACGGACTTCCGCGAGACGCTCGCCGCGGCGGCGCGGGGGTTGGGGGCGGTGGGCTGAAGCGGCGGCGCGGCGTGCCGCCGGGGTGTCGGGGCGTCGGTTGATGTCGAACCGGGGCATCAGTTGATGTCGAATTCGTTGCCCTCAGGGTCCTTCATCCCGACCGCATAGTGATCGAGCCCGTCCTGCTGCATGACCATCGTCATGGTCGCGCCCAAGTCCACGAGCCGCCGCGCCTCGGCATCAACGCGCCGCTTGCGCTCCTCGAACGGATCCGAGTGCTCGCCGCTGGCGTGGATGTCAATGTGCAGCCGGTTCTTCACCGTCTTCGCCTCGGCGACCGCGTTGAACCAGATCGCCGGGCCACCGCCGGCCGGGTCGCTGATGCGGTCCGCGCCGTCGGCGAGTTCGGCCTCCGGCAGGCCGAGGTCGCGGTAGTAGTCGTTCCACGTGGCGAAGCCGGTCGGCGGCGGCGCGAGCACGTAGCCCAGCGCCGCGGCCCAGAACCGGGCCTGGCGGTCGGGGTCGGCGCAGTCGATCACCAGCTGGTAGCGGACGGACATCGGGGTCCTCTCCTGCTCGTTCGTCTCAGTGTTCGCGCAGATGGTCGTGCAGCGCGCGGGCGATCCGCCCGATGAGCGCGTCCACCGCGGGCTGCGCCACCGCCGGCACCTTCGATTCGGTCATGGCGACGACCGCGTACGTCTCGCCATCTTCGTGCTCGACGACACCGGCGTCATGCCGCAGGTTCAACAGGGTCCCGGACTTGGAGGCCCAGGAGGTGGCGTCCGAGATGAAGTCGGGCCCGAGCCGGCGCTGGAGGACCCCGTCGCCCATCAGGGCTCTGACACGCGCGGCGACCTGCGGATGGATCGCGGTCGGGCGCCACAGCTCCTGCAACAGGTCGGCGAGCGCCCGGGCCGTGCCGGTGTTGGCGCGGGTGAGGTCCAGGTGCGCGAGGGGATGGCCGCCACCGGGTGTACGCGCGCCCATGGCCAGCGTGTGCGCCAGTCCGGGTTCGCTGCCGGAGACGCCGAGCAGGTCGCGCATCGGATGCCGCACCGCGATGCCGCCGATTCCGGCCTCGGCCAGGGTCCGGTCCACCTCGCTGGGCGGCACCAGTCCGAACAGCGCGTCGGCGGCGGCGTTGTCGCTGATCGCGACGGCGAGGTAGATCAGGTCCTCGATCGCGATGCGGGCCGGGTGCCTGAACCGGCCGATACCGATCGGCGGAGGCGGCGTTCCGGGATCGGGGACGAGCTCGAGCATCCGCCCGCCGTCGAGCCGCCCGGCACGGATCGCTTCCAGGACGGCGATCGCCAACGGCACCTTGACCAGCGAGGCGATCGGGTACGTGACGTCGGTATCGACGGCGATCTCCTGGCCGGTACCCAGATCGCGCACGAGGAAGGACCCTGACAAACCGGCTTCCGCCAACCTTTCCCGGCAATCCGCGATCAGGCCTCTGTCACGCATCGGCCACACCCAACGCCCGCGCCAACACGGCACCGAGAAGCGTCCGTATGAGCAAGGCGTCCTCGCCGATGTCCGAGACGACGGTGTAGCCCCGGGCGACCGGCGCGTCGGCGATCGGCCGCCAGGCCAGGCCGAGGTCGCGAGCCTGGTCGGCGGAGGCGAGCACGAAATCGTCGGTGCGTATAGCGGCCCCGACCGCCGTGACCAGCGAGGCCGCGACCGAGATCTGCGCGGGCAGCAGCGCGGCGCGGTGTCCGGCGCGCTGGAGCACGTCGCGGACGTACGGGACGTCGTCCTCGGGCTGGATCCAGGCGCGGCGCAGCGCCGGGTCGGTCCGTGACGGCCGCAGCGATTCCAGCCGCACCGGGCGGGGTGTGGACGAGCCCTGCGAATCGCCGTGCCGATCCGGCGTCGGGGGCCGTGCCAGCCCGAGCGGGACGACCCAGATCGCCTCGGTCGGCGGCACCGCCCGTACTGCGGCGCGCACCGCCTTGTCGCGCATCCATGCAGTGCGTTGCTCCGGGCCCGCGCAGCGGATGTCCAGGGCCACGCCGGCCTCGCGCGCCGCGGCGTCCAGCAGCGCCAGGTGCCGCACGCCGCAGGTCTCCGGCACCGCCAGGGTCAACGGCCGCAGCTTGGCCTCGGCGGCGTGGTGTTCGAGCGCTTCGGCGTACTGCACGAGCCGTTTGGCCGGCCCCAGCATGTCCTGGCCGAAGACGGTGAGCACGGCCCGGCGCGCCGTGCGGTCGAACAACGGCTGTCGGAAGTGCTTCTCCAGCGCGGCCACGCGGCGGCTGGCCACGGACTGCGGGATGCCCTCGGCGGCGGCGCCGAGGGTGAAGCTGCCGCGCTCGGCCACGGAGGTGAAGATGCGGCAGGCGCTGACGAGGTCCACGGGATCAGATCGTATGCCGAATCGGCATGGAACATCGCGTCCGGGTCTTTGACCGGATGGATCAATCCCGACCAGGGTGGCACGCATGAGCACATTCACGGAGCGGATCCTTTCCCGTACGGTCCCGGTCGCGGCCTCGTTCGGCTTGGCGGCCGCGGCGCTCGGCGGGTGTTCCACGGCGTCGCATCCGGCGGCCGCCACACCCTCGGGCGGCGGCGCGGCCACATCGACGCCCGCGGCGGCAACCGAATCCGCGTCCGAATCCGCATCCGGAACGACGCCCGCTCCCTCGGACACCGGCAGCGGCTCGACGGCCTTCACAGACCTCGAATCCCGCTATCATGCACAGCTCGGCCTCTACGCCCTGGACACCGGCTCCGGCCGCACGGTCGCGTTCCAAGCAGACAACCGGTTCGCCTTCTGCTCGACGGTCAAAGCCCTGGCCGCCGCCGAACTCCTGCACCGCGAGACCGACGCCCAACTGGCCCAGACCATCACCTACAGCGCCTCGGACCTCGTGGACTACTCCCCGGTCACCTCCCAGCACGTGAACGGCGGCATGACCCTCACCGCGGTGATGACCGCGGCGATCGAGGTCAGCGACAACACCGCGCTGAATCTGATGCTCAACCAGCTCGGCGGCCCGTCGGGCCTACAGTCGGCGCTGCGGTCCATGAACGACGCGACCACCAACGCCGACCGCCCCGAGCCGACCGTCAACTCGGCCGTGCCCGGCGACGTGCAGGACACCAGTACCCCGCGGGCGCTGGCCGAGGACCTGCGCGCGTACGTGCTCGGCACCGCCCTCACTCCGCAGCGGCGCACATTGCTGACCTCCTGGCTCACCGCGAACACCACCGGCGGTCCCTACATCCGGGCCTCGGTCCCGGCCGGCTGGAAGGTCGGCGACAAGACCGGCAACGGCGACTACGGCACGCGCAACGACATCGCCGTGCTGTGGCCGCCCAACCGCGCGCCGATCGTCATCGCAGTGCTCTCCCACCGCGACGGCAAGGACGCGAACTCCGCCGACGCCCTCATCGCCGACGCCACGAAGCTGGCCCTGCAGCGGATCGGCTGATCCCGGGAAGGGACATCACCGCGACGTGACCTGCGGATTCCTCCGTAGCATCGCCTCTGGCTGAACAATCACCTACGATTAAGCAGCCGATCAAATGATGATCCCGACAGATGGACATGGACGACGGGCACTCGCGGGGCGACGCACGAGGAGAGCACGCCGAGGCGCTCCTCGGTACCGTCACGTCGTTGAGCACCGAGCTGCTGGTCGGCATCCTGGCCGAGGCCCCGATCGGGATGGGTCTGCTCAACGCCGAACTGCGCTGGGTCTACGCCAATTCGGCCTTCTTCTCCACCACCGGCCTGGACGCGGCCCGGATCCTGAACCGGCCCGCCGCCGCGACGCCGTTCGCCGCCGACCTGCCGGCTATCAGACGCGTCCTGCTCGACGGGAATGCCCGGGACGGCTCGTACGACGGCGGTAACGGCCCCGGCGGCGCTCGCGGCACCAGCGGGACCGGCGGACCTGGCGGCACCGGCAGGACAGCCAGCCCTGACGACGACCAGTCCGGGCTGGTCACCGCCACCGGCACCGGCTGGCATGTCCGCTACCGGCGGCTGGAGGTCGACGGCCGGATCGCCGGGGTGGTCGCGGCGGTGACCGGGCCGGCGACCCCGGACCAGCGCCGGCTGGACCAGGCCCGCCGCCGGCTGGCGCTCCAGGACGCCGCGGCCGAGCGCATCGGCACCACGCTCGACGTGGACATCACCTGTATCGAACTGGCCGAGCTCACGGTGCCGGCGATGGCGGACCTCACCATCGTCGAGGTGCTGCCGTACGAGGTCACCGACCGGGGCAAGGGCGGCGCGCCCGAGGCCCCCCGGATGCGCCGGGCGGCCCTGGCCTGCGCGCCGGGACTGCGCCGCCGGCTCGGCACGCTGGCCATGCCCGGCGCCTCGGTGCGGCCCGGTGCCGACTCCGCGGTCGCGCGCAGCCTGGCCGAGGGCCGGCTGGTCGTCGCCAACCACCTCTCCGAGGCGGAGTTGGAGGACCAGGCCGCGAACGCGGAGATCCTGGCGGCGTACCGGCTGGCCGGTATCGGCTCGGTCCTGTCTGTGCCGCTGAGCGCGCGCGGGCGGCTGGTCGGGGTGATGACGCTGGCCCGCGGGCGGGGCCGCGAGGGGTTCGGCGACGACGACGCGGTCCTGGTCAAGGACCTCGCCGACCGGGCGGCGGTCAGCGTCGAGAACGCCCGGCAGTACGCCGACTCCCAGAGCGTGACCCTGGAACTGCAGCGCGCGCTGCTGGTCGAACCGGGCCGCCCGCACTCGAACCTGGAGGTCGCCGCGCGCTATCTGCCCTCCGGCAACCGCGCGCTGGTCGGCGGCGACTGGTACGAGATCGTGCGGCTGCCGTTCGGCCGGACGCTGCTGGTCATGGGCGACGTCATGGGACACGGGGTCGAGGCCGCGGTCGACATGAGCATCTACCGCTCGGCGATCCGCGACGCCGGCGGCATGGACCTGCCGCCGCACGGGATCCTGCGGCATCTGGACAACCTGATCTCCAAGGAGGAGTCGGCGCGCCCGGCGACCTGCCTGCTCGGCGTCGCCGACCCGGACCGGGGGCGCTGGACGTTCGCGAGCGCCGGGCACCTGCCGCCGGCGCTGTTCGCGGCCGACCGGCCCACCGAGCTGGTCGAGCTGCCCACCGGACCGCCGCTGGGGACCGGCGTGGGCGGGTACGAGCAGGTGATCGTCGATCTGCGGGCGGACCAGGTGCTGCTGATCTACACCGACGGCCTGGTGGAACGGCGCGGCGAGGACATCGACGTCTCGCTGGCCCGGCTGGCGTCGCTACCGCTCCCGGTCGGCGGCGGGTTGGAGGATCTGCTCGACGACGCGCTGCGCCTGGTCGCGCCGCCGGCGGTCGAGGACGACATCGCGCTTCTGGCCGCGCGCGCCGCACCGCGGTAATCGCCTGCGCTGCTACGCGGCTGCTCAATACGCGTACATGCGTATGAGTTGAGTTGCGCAACAAGAATCCGTAGACGGCGGGTTTTGCGGCCTCGCTGGGCCCGGGCGCCGTCGGGGGCGAGTCCCACGACTATCGTCGGCGGCCTGTCCGGCAAGTGCCTGTCCGTCACCGGCGGCTCGACCGCCCCCGGCACCACCTCGGACATCTACACCTGCAACGGCAGTTCCAGCGAGCAATGGCTGGCGAACGCGAACGGCACGATCAGTGGCGCGTCCAGCGGCCTGTGCCTGGAGGTACAGGGCAGCGCGACGGCCGACAAGTCGCTGGTGGGCGTGAACACGTGCAGCGGGGCCGCGAACCAGCGGTGGACGGTGAACGCGTCGGGGACGATCGTGGGCGCGCAGTCGGGGAAGTGGTTGAGCGTGTACGGGGCTTCGACCGCGAACTATGCGGATGCTGGGATCTATACGTGCAACGGGAGCGCGAGTGAGAACTAGTCGATCTGGTCGTAGTCGGACTCCCACAGCGGACCGGAGGCAGCGCTGTCAGACCCTGCGCCCGGATAGCCGGGCAGTGGCGCGATCGGACGCCTGGGCCCGAGCTGATTTCCGCGCCGAGGCGGCCGACCGGGGCGGTGTCGAGCTGAACATCGCGACGGTCTGGTCTACGGCCCACAGCGCGTCATCCATCAGTGCGGCGGCATACTGGCCGGACCGGAGGCGAGACAGCAGGTCGGCGTAGTCCCAGGGGACTGCGAAGCTCTCCCACAGCTCGGCGGTCGAGCGCCGGGACAGGTGGCTGAGGAAGCGGTCGGCGCTGGCTGCGACGGCCTGGGACAGATCCGCCTTGTCAGCCGGCGTCATCGTCGCATCCGTCCGCGCCAGAACGGCCTGCGCGAGCCGGCTCACGTCCCTGGCCAGCAGGCCCAGGTTCTCACTGGCCAGGCCGGGCAGCAGGGCTTCGGCGGCGGCTTGGGTCCGGCGGCGGACGGAGCGCTTCATCACCGATCGGACAGTACGCCCTCACCGCATCGATACATTCCGCGACGTGCCAATAGAGCCGCTCGACGTGCCCGCGAGCTGACCAGTTCCCTGCAGTCCGTCCCGTTGCGTCCCTGGCGGTGGCCGGCCGATCCCGGCAACCTGCTCGTCGCGCCGGGACTCATCGCCCAAGTCGTCGATGCAGGCGATGGTACGTGCGAGTTCTCGGCTGGCGGGTTCCACCGCAGCGTTTCGCACGCTCTCGGGTTCTCGTAGGCATCGCCAACGAGTCCCACATAGTTGACCTCCCCTTGCTCACACCCCGCACACCTGTCAGGATCACTGATTCGTGATCGTTAAAGCCACGGGGACCGCCGCGCCCACCTCCGCCGCCGATGCCGCCGATGCCGCCGCCGATGCCAGTGCCGGCCACGGCACCGGACGCGCCCACAAGGCCGGCGCGGCCGCGCTCATGCTCGGCGCCCTCGGCGTCGTGTTCGGGGACATCGGCACCAGTCCGCTGTACGCGATGCAGACCGTCTTCACCGCCGACAACAAGGCGGTGGGGACGTCGGCGGACCAGGTCTACGGTGTGGTGTCGCTGGTGTTCTGGGCGATCACGCTCATCGTGTCGATCAAGTACGTGAGCTTCATCCTGCGGACCGACAACGACGGCGAGGGCGGGATCATGGCCCTGACCGCCCTGATCCAGAAGCTGGACTTCCGCTCCAAGCGGACCAAGGTACTGCTGGTCGCATTCGGGATACTCGGGGCTTCGCTGTTCTACGGCGACGGGATGATCACGCCGGCGATCTCCGTGCTGTCGGCGGTCGAGGGGCTCAAGGTATCGGCGCCGGGGCTGAAGGACTACGTCGTGCCGCTGACGGTGGTCATCGTCATCGGGCTGTTCGCCATCCAGAAGTTCGGGACGGCGCTGGTCGGCGGGCTGTTCGGGCCGGTGATGACGGTGTGGTTCCTGATCATCGGGGTGGCCGGGGCCGCGGAGGTCGCCTCGCACCCGGGCATCATCAAGGCCCTGTCCCCCACCTACGGTGCGCAGTTCATGGTGCACCACGGGATCGTGGCGTTCATCGCGCTGGCCTCGGTGGTGCTGGCGGTGACCGGCGCCGAGGCGCTGTACGCCGACATGGGCCACTTCGGGCGCGAACCCATCCACCGGGCCTGGTTCTACCTCGTCTTCCCGGCGCTGACGCTGAACTACCTGGGCCAGGGCTCGCTGATCCTGCGCCGCCCGGACACCATCTCGAACCCCTTCTTCCTGCTGATGCCGCACTGGTCGCAGTTCCCGATGGTGATCCTGGCCACGATCGCCACCGTCATCGCCTCGCAGGCCGTCATCTCCGGGGCCTTCAGCGTGACCCGGCAGGCGATGCAGCTCGGCTTCCTGCCGCACATGACCATCCGGCACACCTCCGAGCACGAGATCGGCCAGGTGTACGTGCCGGTCGTGAACTGGTTCCTGTGCTGCACGGTCACCGTCCTGGTGGTCGGCTTCGGCTCCTCGGCCTCGCTGGCCTCGGCCTACGGCGTCGCGGTGACCGCCACGTTCATGCTCAACACCATCTTGTTCCTGGCGGTGGCCCGGGTCCTGAAGGGCGTGGCGCCCTGGAAGATCGCCGTCGGCGCCGTGGTGTTCCTGACCAGCGAGACCGCGTTCTTCGCCGCCAACCTCACCAAGGTGGTGCACGGCGGCTGGCTGCCGCTGCTGGTCGCGACCCTGGTCTTCACCGTGCTGAGCACCTGGCGCCGGGGCCGCGCGATCGTCACGCCGAACCGGACGGCGCTGGAGGGGCCGCTGCGCCCCTTCGTCGACGAGGTGGACGCCCTTCAGCCGCCGATCCACCGGGTGGACGGCGTGGCGGTGTTCCTCAACGCCAACATCGAGACCACGCCGCTGGCCCTGCGCGCCAACGTCGAGCACAACCACACCCTGCACAAGACCGTGGTCATCCTGTCGATGATGGTGGAGAAGGTCCCGCACGTCCCGGCCGCCGAGCGCCTGGTCTTCGACGACCTGGGCCACAGCGACGACGGCATCATCCACCTCACCGCCCGCCTGGGCTTCCAGGACGAGCCGGACGTGCCGCGCATCCTGCGCCAGGCCACCGCGCACCCGGACGCCGGCGAGATCGCCGGGATCGACCCGGACGAGGTGTCCTACTTCCTGTCCCGGATCGCGATCGTGCGGACCGGCGCCAAGGGGATGCGGTCCTGGCGCAAGCGGCTGTTCCTGACCATCGCGCACAACGCGGCCAGCCCGGTGGACTACTTCGGGCTGCCGGCCGACCGGTGCGTGATCATGGGAGCGCACGTGCCGGTCTGAGCGGACCTCGACGGCTAGGCGGAGGTCTCCTCCAGGCGCGCGGCGAGCCCTTCCAGGAGCTTCAGCGAACGCTCCGGCGACAGGGCTCGTTCTCGCGCCTGGCGGAACGCCGCCTGATACCGCCCGACCTCCTCGGCACCCTCCAGGAAGTCGGCGGCGTTGAGCCGCTCGAGGTGGACGATGGCCGGGTCCTCTCCGGCGAACTGGAAGATGTGGAAGCCGAACCCCATCGCCTGGTGGGGACCGGCGGCGAACGGCAGGATCCGCAGATCGACCCCGGGCCGGCCGGCCACGGAGACCAGCCGGTCGTACTGCTCGCGCATGACGTCCGCGCCGCCCAGGACGCGGTGCAGGCAGGACTCGTCGAGCACGACGGTCAGCGCCGGGGCGTTCGCGCGGTCCAGCACCCGCTGGCGTTCCACGGTCACCTCGACCTGGCGGCGGATCCGGTCCAGCGGGACATCGGTCCAGGACGAGAACAGTTCGAAGGCGTACCGCGGGGTCTGCAACAGCGCCGTGACGAGGTTCGTCTCGTAGATGAAGATCCCCGCCGCCTCGTCCTCCAGGCTGAGCAGGGTCTCGGCGCCGGGTTCCAGGACGTCGGCGTGGTCCGACCACCAGCCGCGGCCCCGGGCCTGCCGGACCATCTGGAGCAGGTCCTCGCGCCGGTCGTCGGTGACCTGGTAGAGCTCCAGGAGCTCGCGCGCGTCCTGGATCCGGACCGCGACCTGGCCGTTCTCGATCCGGCTGACCTTGGCCGGCGAGCACTCCAGATAGCCGGCCACCTCTTCCAGGGTGCGCCCCGAGGCGAGCCGGAGCCGCTGCAGCTCGGCGGCCAGCCGCCGCCGTCTCATCACCGGGCTTCTTCCGCCTGCCATGGCTCCGGGTCCACCCACCTTCTCAATAGACGAACATCACCATACCAAATGCTGCTTGCAGACAGCAATTTGCAGATTCGACCGCCGGGGTTGCCCCGACTCCCGGTCCTGGTCAGCGAAAGCCCAAGGAATGCAAGGGGAAATGACCCTGCCGTGGCGGATCCGTGGCGCTGCTCTGCTCGGGCGTGGCGTCTTGGTGGGGCGGTTCCTGACGGGCCTTCTCTGATTGCAAATTCCGCTCAGCAACCTGCATCATGGGCGCCCTGGGGTTCGCGGCCGGTCGTCGGCGCGGGCCCGCGCTACCCGGCGGGGAACGGGAGGGATGCATGGCCAGGAAGGACGTGCCGGCGATAGCCGGCCGGCGCCAGCTCGGCGCGACGCTGGCCCGGCTGCGTCGGCAGGCCCGCCGGACGCTCGAGGAGGCCGCGGGGCATCTGGACTGGCCGGTGGAGATGGCCGACCGGGTGGAGAACGGCCAGGCCGCGCTGCGGATGGCCGAGGCCCGGGCGCTCCTGGACCTGTACGCGATCGCGGACCCGCTCCGCGAGGAGGTGCTGGCCCTGGTGCGACAGGCCGGCTCGGGCACCTGGTGGCTGTCCTACGGCGACCTGGTGGACCCCGGCTTCGAGCGCCAGCTGATCCTGGAGGACGAGGCCCGGACGATCCGGGTCCACCAGCCGAACCTCGTCCCGGGCCTGCTGCAGACCGAGCGGTACGCCTGGGAGCTGATGACCACGGTCACCGACCAGCAGCCCGAAGCCGTGCGGCGGCGGGTCGATCTCAGGATCCTGCGTCAGCGGATCCTGGGCCGGCCGCAGGCACCGCGGGTGGACGTGGTCCTGGACGAGGCCGCGCTGCGCAGACCGGTCGGGGACGCGGCCGTGATGCGCGAGCAGTACGAACGGCTGATGCGGCTGTCCGCGGCCGCGGGGACGCGGATCGCGATCCTGCCCTTTCCAGCGGGCCCCTCGCGGGCATCAGGGCACGGATTCCACATCTTCTCCCCGCGCAACGGCGAGCCGGACGTGGTCCAGCTCGAACTGCTCGACCGGGAGTACTTCACGGAGACGGCCGAGGAGGTCGGCCACTACCGGGCCGCCTTCGAACACGCGCGGGCCAGGGCAATGGGTGTGGGGGACTCGCGCGCGTTCCTGGCGGCCTTGGCGGCCTCGGCCGGCACGGCCGGTGAGGGAAACGGAGGTGAGCGGTTGCCGCGGACGCATCCGGCATGACGGTGCCGGAGCGGGCGCCCCGCACTGGACGCCCGCTCCGGCCCTTGACTAAGGACTCTTATGGTGAGTCCCGCTGTCAGGCGAGTTCGAACTCGCCGGCCTTCACCCCCGCGATGAACGCCTTCCACTCCTCGGCGGTGAAGCGGAGCGTGGTCCGGGCCGCGTCCTTGGTGTCGCGGACGCACACGCTCACTGTGGTCGCCACCTCGATCGCGACCTCCACACAGTTGTTGTTGTTCGCTCCGGAGTAGCTGCTCTTCCGGTACTGCGTGCCGAGGATGATCTGCTGCTCGGTCATTTCTGCCACGTCCTCCCAGGACTGCGGCGGACCCTTTCCGCCGCTCGGGATCCAGATTCAGCCGCGTCACCGGACGTCCCACGGGCCGTCCGCCGGCCGTCCCACGGGCACGCCACTGGAGCCCGCACGGGCCGCGAAAACGTTCATGACCGTTCATGACGAAGGAGAAGTGGTGGGTGAGATAACCCGCATCCCGGCCGAACCACCCGCCGAGTTCCTGTTCCTCGGGGTCCCGGAGATCAGGATCGGCGGCAGCCTCGTCCCGATCGGACCGGCCCAGGAGAAGCGCCTGCTGGCCGCGGTGCTGTCCGAGCACCCGAACCCGGTCGGCCGCTCGGCGCTGATCAGGTCCATCTGGGATCCGCCCGAGCCGGAGGACGCGGTGGAGAACTTCCATCACATCGCCCGGCGGCTGCGGCGGCGGCTGGAGAGCGCCGGACTGCCGAACGTGCTCCCCAGCGAAGGCGGCGGCTACCGCCTCGGCCCGGCCGAGGCCCGCGTCGACATCCAGCGGTTCCACGGACTGCTGGCGCGCGCCGCACGGTCGCCCGGCCTGGGCGAGGCCGAACGCGCCGGCCTGTTGGAGACGGCGCTGGGCCTGTTCCGCGGCGAGCCGCTGGCCGGGCTGGACGGGCAGTGGGTCGACGGGTACCGCTACCTGCTCCAGGAGGAGCGGCACGCCGCCGAGATCGCGTTCAACGAGGCCGCGATCAGGCTCGGCGATCTGGGCACGGCCATCCCGCGTCTGGAAGCGCGATTGCGGGAGCGGCCGGGCGATGAATGGCTGGCGTGGCTGGGGATGCACGCGTTCTACCGCGCGGGGCGCAAGGACGACGCGCAGAACGTGTACCACCGGGTGCGTCGGCACCTCGACACGACCATCGCGACCGAGAGTCACAGAGCTCTGACGGACCTCTATGAGCTGATGCTCCGCGGCGATGAGCGGCTGCTGGACGCGTCCGCGCTGGTGTTTCCCGCCGGGCGGTCGATGCGCGGGGCCGGGGCTGGGGCTGGGGCCGGTTCGCAGGGTTCTTACGGCGGCGATTCCGCACCCGGCCCCGATCTCGATCCCGATCCCGATCCCAAACCCGATCCCAAACCCGACAGCGAGGCCAAGCCAAAGCCCGAGCCCGGTATCGCCGCCGGGGCCACCTTCTCCCAGACCAACATCGGCACCACCGTCCACGCCTCGCAGGGAGGCGTCCAGAACTTCTACTTCGGCGGAAAGGAACCATCGTGAACGAGCAGCAGGCAACGCATCAGCAGTTCAACGTCGGCGAGAACGTCTTCGGCTCGGAAGGCGGGACCCAGAACATCTATCTGCAGCAACAGCAGAAGATGGCCGACGACTTCCGCAACGGCCTGGAGGCGTTCAAGAACCACCTCTACCCCAAGGCGGTCCAGCGTTTCGAGGACTTCCTGAGCACGGCCGCGGACGTCTCCAGCGCGATGGCCGAGAATCAGAGCACGGACATCGCGCCCGAGGACGTGCGGGACAAGACCGCCAGGGCGCACGTCTACACCGCCCTGGGCCTGCTGAACGGCTCGGCGCCGAGCTACCACGCGCCGGAGGTCGTCCGCCGCATCGACTCGCATCTGGACCAGGCCCGCGGGCTCGGCGCCGGCAAGCCGGTGGCGGCGCAGGCCGACGCGGTGTGGGCGGTGGTGAAGGACGACTGGTACAACGCGCAGGGCATGCGTGCGCAGGATCCGCAGCCGGAGGAGCTGCGGCTGAACCTGCGCTACCTGGACCGTGACGACCTCGGTTTCCTGATGGAGCACCTGGCGCACGCCGAGGGGCCGACGTGGAAGCAGCTCAATGAGATGGCGCGGCAGTTCGGTTTCGCCGTGTCGGAGACCGACACCGCGGACCAGCGGGACAACATCGACCCGAAGCGGCCGACGTCAGTGCGCAAGTACTTCATCCGCACTCCCCCGCGTGTCAACGAGACCCACCAGGCCATCCTGATAGCGGCGGCGGTCTCCCTGATCGTCGGCTTCGCGGCCGGCGGCGGCTTCATCCTGCTGGGCCTGATCGCCGGCGGCGGCCTGGGCAAGTGGGGCGTCACGCAGTACCAGGCGTTCAAGGCGTACAAGGCCGCGTACGCGCTCGCCGAACCCAAGCCGAGCGACAAGCAGATGGACGAGTGGCTGGAAGGCGACGTCGAGTACATCAAGCGCAAGGCGGCCCGCAAGCTGCGCATCAACACCCGCCTGCAGCCCGAGGGCGGCGACCTCATGGTCCCCGCCCTGGCCGTAGTCGGCGTGGCACGCGCCGCCGAGCACCACGCCCCCCGCACCGCCGTCCGCTGGGGCGACGACGGCAACCTGCGCGCCGACCACTACACGGTCCTGATCCTGATGCTCACCGACAAGCTGATCAGCACCTACCGCTGCGTGGTGAACTTCGCCACCGGCGACCTGCTCCTGGACGAGATGCGCGAGTACCACTACTCCGACATCGTGGGCGTCTCCTCCAGGTCCATCCCGCTGAGCCGCCCCGAGCAGCTGCTCGTCGACACCGTCGCCGACACCAGGACGGACATCTCCATCGCCCACGAGTTCAGCCTGTCGATCACCAACGGCGAGGCCCTGACCGTCCTGACCGGCTTCGGCGGCGACTTCGAGGCCTCGGGGAACGGGTCGCTGGTGTGGCGGGGGAACGATCACGCGCTGCGGATCATTCAGGCGATGGTGCGGAGTCGGCACGTGTGAGGTGCGCGGGAAGCTCGGCGGCGACAGCGCGGATGGAGTCGCGCAGCCAGCGCTGACCCAGGTCTCCGTCCAGGCGCGGGTGCCAGGCCATCTGGTACTTCATCGGGCGGATGACCTCGGGGGCGGGCATGACCCGCAGGCCCGGCTCAGGGGGCTGCTGCGCGAGCAGGCGCTCGGGCAGCGTGAGGATCAGGCGCGTTCCGAGGACTGAGAGCGCCGCCAGGGAGTGGTACGGCACTGTCAGGCCGGCGCGGCGGCGCGTGCCGAGGTCTTCCAGGCGCTTTTCGATCGCGGTCTGGCGCTCGCCGGTGGTGTCGACGATGACGTGTGCGGCGTCCAGGTAGTCCTGAAGCGTGATCTCCTCGCCGGCGGCCAGCGGATGGTCCGCCGAGAGCACGCACACGAACCGGTCGTCGAAGAGATGTTCGGTGTGCAGTGTGGGCATCGGTTCGGATCGGGCGAAGAACACCAGGTCCACCACGCCCCGATCGAGGTCGTCGTAGATGGCGTCGTGCCACGTGCGCAGGTGCAGGGTCGAGCGCGGTGACTGCTGGAAGACGCGACGGAACACCGCCGGGGCCAGAACCCGCGAGTAGTCGGTGCCCGCCACACGAAAGGACTCGGCGGCCTCGGCCGGGTCGAACTCCTCGGGGGCGAACAGGCTCTCCAGGCGTGGCAGGACCGCGCGCAGTTGGCGCTGCACCCGCTCGGCGCGCGGGGTGAGCCGGTAGCCCTGCGGGGTGCGGACCAGCAGTTCGTCGCCGAGGGTGTCGCGCAGGCGTTGCAGCGCGCGGCTCATCGCGGGCTGGCTCATGCCGGCGAGTGCTGCGGCGTGCGAGACGTGTCGTTCCTCCAGCAGCGCGGCCAGTGGGGCCAGCAGGTTGAGGTCGACCCGCTCTATATGCGCCATACGAATAGTATAGATCTCGATCATGCATTGGACAAATAAATGCACGCGGCGGATGGTGGATGCAGACGCCGGGCACACCGCCCGGAACGCCTGGAGCGGGCATCCGCACGGATGCCGGATCGGGAGCAACCATGAACAGCCTGATGCCGAACGGGGAATCCGCCACCGGGGCCGGGTCGCGCCGCGTGGCCGTCGTGACCGGCGGCTCCGGCGGGATCGGCAGCGCGGTCTCGCGCCGCCTTGCCGCCGCGGGCATGGCCGTGGTCGTGCACTACGCGGGCAGCCCGAACGCGGCCGAGGCGGTCGTCGCGCAGATCACCGAGGCCGGCGGCACCGCGGTGGCGCTGCCCGGCGACATCGCCGAGCCGACTGAGATGACCGCGCTGTTCGACGCCGCCGAGGACCGCTTCGGCGGGATCGACGTGGTCGTCAACACCGCCGGGATCATGCTGCTGGCGCCGTTGGCCGACATGGATCTGGACGACTTCGACCGGATGCACCGGGTCAACGTCCGCGGCACGTTCGTGGTCTCCCAGCTCGCCGCCCGCCGGCTGCGCTCCGGCGGCGCGCTCGTCAACTTCTCGACCTCCGTGACCCGGCTCCAGCAGCCCACCTACGCCGCGTACGCCGCGTCCAAGGGCGCGGTGGAGGCCATGACCCTGATCCTGGCCCGTGAGCTGCGCGGCCGGGACGTCACCGTCAACGCCGTGGCCCCCGGCCCGACGGCGACGCCGCTGTTCCTGGAAGGCAAGAGCGAGGAGCTGATCGCGCGCCTCGCCTCGGCCGCGCCGCTGGAGCGTCTCGGCACGCCAGGGGACATCGCCGAGTCCGTCGCCTTCCTGGCCGGCGACGGCGGGCGCTGGATCAACGGGCAGGTGCTGTACGCGAACGGGGGTATCGCCTGATGAAGGCCGTACGCTTCCACCACTACGGGGACATCGACGTCCTCGACCTCGAAGACGCCGAACCGCGCCCGCTCGGCCCGGACGACGTCCTGGTGCGGGTCCTCGCCGCCGGGATCAACCCCGGCGAAGCCAAGATCCGCACCGGCGCCCTGCACGAGCGCTTCCCCGCCACCTTCCCCTCCGGCCAGGGCAGTGATCTGGCAGGCACCCTCGCCGAGATCGGGGCCGCGGTCACCGAATGGGCCGTCGGCGACCCGGTCCTGGGCTGGTCCTGGGAACGCTCCAGCCACGCCGAGTACGTCACTGTCCCGGCCGACCAGCTCGTCCGCAAACCCGACGCGCTCCCCTGGACCCCCGCCGGCGCCCTCTACGTCGCGGGCACCACCGCGTGGGCGGCCGTCGCCGCGGTCGACCCGCAGGCCGGCGAGACGGTCGTGGTCGCCGGCGCCACCGGCGGGGTCGGAACGCTGGCCGTCCAGCTGCTGCGCCTGCGCAGGGCGAATGTGCTCGCCATCGCCTCCCCTCGGCACCGGGACTGGCTGGAATCCCAGGGCGCGACGCTCGTCGACTACGGCGATGACGTCGCCGAGCGCCTGCGCCAGGCGGTCGAGGCGGACGGCGGGGGCCCGGTCCATGCCTTCCTCGACTTCCACGGCGGCGACTACCCGCGCACGGCGCTGGCTCTCGGCGTGCCGCCCCGCCGGATCAACACTCTGGATTACGCCGCCGCGGCGGCGCTGGGCACCAGCTCCGACGGCAACGCCCAGGGAACCTCGCAGGCGGTGCTCACCGAGTTGGCGGAGTTGGCCGCGACCGGCCGGATCGAGGTCCCGATCAGCGGGACCTATCCGTTGACAGAGGTCAGGCAGGCCTTCGCGCACCTGGAGCACGAGCATCCGCTGGGCAAGATCGTCCTGCTGCCTGGCGCCGCCCCCCAGCTGGATCGATCATGAAGACATGGCAGATCTCGCACTGGTCTCCGGCGCCACCGGCTACATCGGCGGGCGCCTGGTGCCCGAGCTGCTGCGCGCCGGGTTCGCCGTGCGGTGCATGGCGCGCGATCCCGGGCGGCTGCGGGATCATCCCTGGTTCCCTTCGGTGCAGGCGGTTCGCGCGGATGTGACCCGGCCCGCCGATCTCGGCAAGGCGTTCGAGGGGGTCAGGGTCGCGTACTACCTGATCCACTCCCTGAACACCGGTGCCGGCTTCGAGAAGACCGAGGCTGATTCGGCGCGGGCGTTCGCCGAGGCGGCACGGCGGGCGGGGGTGGCGCGGATCGTGTATCTCGGCGGCATCGTTCCCGACGATGTGCCGGCCGGGGAGTTGTCGCGGCATCTGCGGTCGCGGATGCGGGTCGGGCAGATTCTGCGGGAGGGCGGGGTGCCGACCGTGGAGTTGCGCGCGGCTGTGATCATCGGGTCGGGGTCCGCCTCGTTCGAGATGGTGCGCTACCTCACCGAGCGGTTGCCGGTGATGGTCACGCCGAAGTGGGTGCGGGTGCGGGTGCAGCCGATCGCGGTGCGCGACGTGCTGGGATACCTCGTCGGGGTGGGGAGTGCGCCCGATGCGGCGGTCGGCGACGGCGGGGTGTTCGACATCGGCGGGCCGGAGGTGCTGACCTATCGGGAGATGATGCAGCGCTACGCGCGGGTGGCGGGGCTGCCGCGGCGGCTGATCGTTCCGGTGCCGCTGCTCACCACCGGGCTGTCGAGCCTGTGGGTCGGCGCGGTGACGCCGGTGCCGGCCTCGATCGCGCGGCCGCTGGTGGAGTCGCTGCGGCACGAGGTGGTGTGCCGGGACCACCGGATCACCGCGCTGGTGCCCGATCCGCCGCAGGGGCTGATCGACTTCGACGAGGCGGTGCGCCTGGCCCGCACCCGGATCCGGAACTCCGACGTGGCCACCCGCTGGGCCTCGGCCTCCCTGCCCGGCGCCGCGAGCGAGCCGCTGCCGACGGACCCGGGCTGGACCGGCGGCACCGTGTACGAGGACGCCCGCTCCTTCATGCTGTCGGCACCGCCGGAGGAGGTGTGGCGCGCGGTGGAGGGCATCGGCGGGGAGACCGGCTGGTATTCCTTCCCGCTGGCGTGGGCCGCCCGCGGCTGGCTCGACCGGCTCAGCGGCGGCGTGGGCCTGGGCCGGGGACGCCGCGACCCGCGCACCCTGCGCCTCGGCGACGCCCTGGACTTCTGGCGGGTCGAGGCCATCGACCGGGGCCGGCTGCTGCGGCTGCGCGCCGAGATGAGGATGCCGGGCCTGGGCTGGCTGGAGGTGCTGGTGGTCCCGGCCGACGACGGCCGCACGCGCTACACGCAGCGCGCCGTGTTCCTGCCCCGGGGCTTGTTCGGGCACCTGTACTGGTGGTCGATGAAGCCCTTCCACTCGGTGATCTACCGCGGCATGGCCCGCAACATCGCCCGGATCGCGCGCGAGCACGAGGAATTCGGAGAGGGGCGGGGACGGGAACAGGGGCAGGGCCGGGAACGAGCGCAGGAACTCGGACCGGAGCTGGATCCGCGGCCCAGGCGGCATGTCACGCCGGGCGAGAACGCCGCCACCGCTCGACTTCCCTGGGACAGCAGTACCCGGCACCGGTCCTAGTTCTGGCTCTGGTTCTAGTTCTAGTTCTAGTTCTAGTTCTAGTTCTAGATGATTGAGTCCGATCGTTGGGCTGGTCAGTGGTCGTAAGCGATTAGTGATCGCTTGCTGGGTGCGCCGGTCTTGGTGTTGTGCCAGATC